>SLNX01000048.1 GCA_007132825.1 Bacteroidales bacterium
CTTACGGGAGAAACTGTATTCTTTAAAGATCTGGGTTTTCTTGCTGAAGGCGGTCACCTGGTGATGCAGAACATTGCCGGGATCAATCCCGGTCTTTACCTCGTCGTGCTATCAACGGATTCTGATCGCATGGTAAAGAGATTACAGGTAACTGCACGGTAACATAACTTTTTATCATTAAAAAACCTAAGAAAAGCAATGAAAAAGCCGGGCATCCTCAAAATGATTCGGGCACCATTTTTAAGTTCCATCATGGCACCCTTGCTCGCCGGAACGCTCCTTGGTGTAATGATTAACGGGTACTTGTTTTTGCCAGGGTTTCTTGTGGTACTTGTCATTGGGATTGCCCTGCACGCTGCAACCAATGTGTACAACGACATTTATGATACCATCCAGGGAACCGACAAGGTAAACGTGCATCGCAATGAGTCGAGCGGGGGGTCTGGTATTTTGCAGGACTTCCCGGAGCTGATGGGACGGATGTTTCTCATTGCAAGGGCATCACTGATTATTGCCTTTTTGGGGACCATTGTGCTGACCCTTTTGACCGATCGCGATCTCTGGCCCCACCTTTGGATTTTATTCCTGCTCTCCGCTTTCTTTAGCAAATATTACACGGCACCTCCCTTTAAGCTGGCCTATCGCGGACTGGGTGAAATTTCGGTTTGGTTTGCCTTCGGTCCGATGGCGATCATGATTGCCGCCGTAAGCCAGGGGATCGGTTTTCATCCGATGGTGGTTGCACTCATGCCGGCAACTGGACTCAGCACATTGTCCATACTCCTCGCCGGACAGATGATAGACCTTGAGGCCGACAGGGATGGCGGGAAACATGGTGTAGCCTCAAGATTGGGTACACGGTTCACGGCCGGATTGTATCTGGTGGTACAACTTGCCATCATCGCCAACTTGCTTTATCTTTTTCTGGCTTTTCCCGAAATGTCCTGGCCCATCCTTCTGAGCCTGATACCATACGTGCTTGTCTTTCCCGGAGCAGCCCGTATCATTCTCAAACACCATGATCAACCCGATGCACTCAAAAAGGGGGCAAAGCTTACCGTGCTGACCCATGTTGGGTTTTCGTTTTTGCTGGTGGTGGGGTTCCTGATTCTGCTTTTCTGACCATCATAAAACAATCAGGTAAAGAACAAAGAAAAAGACCGCAGCCGATAACGAACCGAGGATGTTTACAATGTCATTCGGACTGATTCTCTCCATGTTTTTTTTCATCCCTGTTCTAAGGAAAGGTTGTTTGTTTAGAGACGGCTCAACAAAAGCGCCCAGCAAAGAGTCCACAAAAGAGGCCAGAAAACCTGAAACCCAAAAAACGATGATCAGGGGAATATAGACTTCATCAAAAAAAAGATAATAAGAAAACCCTGATATAAAAAGTGATCCCAGCATGGCGGCAACGGTACCTGCAAGGGAAATTCCGCCTGAAACACCCGATTGTTTCATTCTCAGGTGTGCCAGGGAGAAGCAGTTTTTGTGAAATACAGGGCCGATTTCGCTTGCCCAGGTGTCGGCCGTTACGGCTGCAATCATCAAAATGAAGAGGTAAATAAACATTTTCTCACCGCTGATCAGAAACAAAACACTGGCTACCAAAGCCCAGTTAATATTTGCAAGCACTTGCCACACATTTCTCCGATTGGACGATGGTTTCTTGCGCCTTAAACAGGTATTAAGCATCGTAAAAAGGACGGATGTAACAAAAAAAGCCAGCACAGGCAGCAACCATTCGTAACCTAATACACCCAAAAAATAGACTCCCAGGAAATAGGTGGCAACACTGCCGTACTTGCTAATTATTCTTTTCTTATAAAGAAGGAAAGATCCCAGGGCCGAAATGAGAATAACACCCGTAAAAAACAACAAGTTTCCCTCGTGTGCATCCATAATCAAAAAATACAATGCTGAACCCACAGGGATAGAAAAGTTGTCCGATCCCCTGTAAGAAAGGACTTCAAAATTGACGGACAGTAATATGGCCAGTAAAACATAGGCCTCGATCCCAAACAATGATTCCGGCAGGAAAAGATAAAATATCAGCAAGGCTGATAAGGCAAAGCCAATAACACCATAGAGGCTTTTCTCTTCTCTGAAAGGTTTAAAATAGTAGTTCCCTGGTTTTATCTGTCCGCTTATGTTCGCAATGGTATCTGAAACAGTGAGTATCAACAAGGTAATCCGAAAGAAATAGAATGGCATGTCATACAACAATACGAATGACAAGAGAACTCCAAGCGGATAAAACAAAGTCCCCAGGCTGGCATCTGCCGTTTTGTGCAGCAAGCCAAATGTTTTATAGTTAAAGGAAGCAAAGGCAAAAACACTTCCTGCCACAATAATAATGAGCAGGCTTTGCTTATCAACAAGGTAAGTCAATAATAGAATCAGCAAACCCGTAACAAGGTGAATGCTTTTTCTGAGCGTTTTGCTGTTTGTATTGTTGAGCCGATTCAATGTATCCTTATAAATATTTTATGCAGATGGTTGCTGCAGTGCCTGCAAGTATTTGTCAATGTAAAACTGTTTTTGCTTTGATTTATACTGCATCACATACCTGGGGTGCTCCAGGGGGATCAACCGGTCAAAAAACCGGTGTTCATCATTCAATTTTTTCAGGAAATCATAGTTTTTACCAGTACCGAGGCAATAGGCTGTGTCGGTAATGATACCCATCCCGATGTGTGCCCGGATGCTGTCAATCATGAAAGGTGTTACGGTCCGTTGCAACACCTTGCTGTCGTAATAATTGTAATTCAGTTCCTTTCCGTTAGGACCCGCTTTGACGTATCCAAGCGGACTGGGTGAGTTAATGTAAAAGTCGTTGTAAAATTTTTGAACACCTCCACAAGCTTCGATCACTTCATATACAAAAACGGAGGAGGGCTCGTGGGTGTGCAACCCATCCAGGTTTAAACCACATTTTTCTGACAGCCGTTTGGTATCGGTAAACGGAATTCCGGTTACCCCCGCACCAAACCTGCCGGGATTGATTCCCAATATCAGCCTGCGCTTGTTGTTATCATTGTAGAACTTCCGGTAAAATGCCGATGAAACCTCCAGCGCCTGCGGCATTTCCAAAAAAGGATTCATCACCCGTATTCCCGCCGGCAAGGGGATGTCCAAACTAAGGGACTTATTAAATGCAATGACCCTTTCAGCAAAATTATTTTGTACCATTATTTTCTACCAATTTCGCGCCTACCAATCATCCCCCTATTTTTCCTACAATGAATTTTTCAATCTCCACAATCACAAAAACAGCCACACCGGCAATCAGCGGATACAACCAATAGTTTGAATCAATTGGGGCTGTTTCGAAAAATGTATTCATGAAGGGTGTGTATACAAAGAACATTTGCAGCACCACAAGGGCTCCGGCAGCAATGAATGCATATTTGTTGTTGAAGAAACCTTTGCCCAGCGCCGGGAGCTTGATCTTGCGGCAATTGAAAAGGTAGAACAGCTGTCCGGCCACCAGCGTATTTACCGCTACCGTCCGTGCCGTTTCCAGTTCGACTTCTAATGACTGCATGTGGTTATATACCCAAAAAGTAAATCCGCCAATCAAAAAGGAAACAAAGGCAATGCGCCAAAGGAAAAGCTTGCCGAGGATGGGCTCATCCGGTTTTCGCGGGGGACGCTTCATCACTTTTTCCTCCATGGGCTCAAAACTGATAGCAAGGGCCAGGGTTACGGCTGTTACCATATTCACCCATAGCACCTGCACCGGAGTTATTGGCATGACAATCCCCAGCAGAATGGCTGCCATCAACACCAAAGCCTCAGCACCATTTGTGGGCAGGAGGAACAATAATGTTTTACGCAGGTTGTCATAAACCGTGCGTCCCTCCTCAACTGCATGAACGATCGAGGCAAAATTGTCATCGGCCAGCACCATTTCCGAGGCATCTTTAGACACTTCGGTGCCTTTAATGCCCATTGCAATACCGATATTGGCCTTTTTTAGGGCAGGTGCATCATTGACGCCGTCGCC
>SLNX01000007.1 GCA_007132825.1 Bacteroidales bacterium
CCCCTGTTTTTTGTAAATTTGGCTCTTTTAAAAATAATTGAGTCTTTTTTATGAAGAATAACAACAACATGATAGCTGCCCTGCTGGGCACGATTGAACGGGTAGGAAACAAGCTGCCCCACCCGGCCACGCTGTTTGCACTATTTGCGTTTGCAATTATTTTTCTCAGCGGGCTGGCGGCATTGTTCAATGTTACTGCCATTCACCCCGGTACCGGTGAGCAGGTAGAGGCTTTTAACCTGCTTAGCCGTCAGGGTTTGCACATGATCATGACCAACATGGTGGTAAACTTTACCTCTTTTGCTCCGCTTGGGACCGTTTTGGTTGCATTGCTGGGAATCGGTGTGGCAGAAGCAAGCGGCTTGATGTCAACATCGCTTCGTTTGCTGGTGATCTCAGCGCCAAAGAAGCTGCTCACCTTTGCCATTGTGTTTGCAGGTATCCTGTCGAACATGGCCAGTGAGGTTGGTTATGTGGTTTTGGTGCCCCTTGGCGGAATGATATTCCTGGCCGTAGGCCGAAATCCCATTGCCGGTATTGCGGCTGCCTTTGCCGGTGTTTCGGGTGGCTATTCCGCCAACCTGCTGCTTGGTACAATCGATCCGCTGCTTGCCGGCCTTTCGGAAGAGGCTGCCCGTATCATTGATCCCGCTTATACGGTGAACCCAACTGCAAATTATTACTTCATGTTTGTGTCCACCTTTTTTATAGCTTATATCGGAACGTGGGTTACAGAAAAAGTGGTCGTTCCACGACTGGGTGAATACAAAGGTGATGCACAACCGGAAGAGATCAAACAGCTTACCTCCGATGAGCGGCGCGGCTTGCGGGCCACCTTCTGGGCTTTGATGGGAATTGCCTTGTTGCTCTTGTGGAGTGCCGTGCCCATTGAAGGCGGGATATTCTCTTCCTTACCGGGCACAGGTTTCATGCGCGATCCGATCACCGGCGACTTGCTTCGCTCCCCATTCATGAGTGGTATTGTGGCCATCATCTTTGTTGTTGCTGCCATTCTTGGCATAGTATACGGAATCGCAGCAAAAACACTCAAAAGCAATTATGATGTGATCAACGGGATGGGAAAGTCCATGTCGACATTGGGAACGTACATCGTACTGGTATTTTTTGCCGCCCAGTTTGTGGCTTACTTTAACTGGACGAATCTGGGACTGATCTTCGCCATCCAGGGTGCCAATTTCATAGGCTCGCTTGGCCTGGGCAGAATTCCGATCATGATTGCCCTTGTTCTTGTTGCAGCCGTGATAAACCTGGTGGTTGGCAGTGCCAGTGCCAAATGGGCAATTATGGCCCCGGTTTTTATCCCAATGTTCATGCTGCTGGGTTATTCCCCTGAGTTTACGCAGCTCGCCTATCGCGTGGGAGATAGCGTAACAAACGTTATCGCTCCCATGATGTCCTATTTTGCCATGATCGTTGCCTTCATGGAGCGCTACGACAAGAAAGCCGGAATCGGTACCATCATTGCCACCATGCTACCCTATACATTTATTTTCCTGGCAACATGGCTGGTAATGCTCATTGTCTGGATCATACTGGGCATACCAATTGGTCCGGGGGCTCCACTGTTTTACGAATTGCCTGTAAACTGATTAAAAATAAGTTTTTATCCTTATCTTTATGAAGTAATTTTTTAAAGATGATTTCAGAAAAGCATGAGGCAATCTTAGTACCACTTGATTTTACAGACGTAGCTGACTACGCGCTTGATCATGGCATTTCTATGGCTTCCATATTTGGATATAAGCTCTATTTGCTTCATGTTTTACCAAACCGGCAAAAGGGTTCCGAAAAGGAGCGGGAAGTCAATAATACGCTCAAAGAGTTTGCGTCTAAAATAAAAAGGGAACACGAGCTGGATGTTGTGACCAAAATCAGCTACGGCCATCCTTTCGACACAATTCGGGAAGAGGCTGAGGTACTTGAGGTTGACTTCGTTGTTATGGGGGTGCATGGCAAAAAAGGGGTAGCCCACCTCGTAAGAAGCCAGCCATATAAAGTGGTTTGCCAATCGCAGGTACCTGTGTTGGTTGTAAAGGAAGAACATCACCATGTTGGATTCCACAATATTGTGGTGCCTATCGACTTCTCCCGGAGAAGTGCGCAAAAAATTGCGCAAGCCAAAAAGTTTGCCAGGTTCTTCGGTGCCAAAATCCGCGTGTTCGGTTTTTTGTCATCGCAAAACAAAGCAAAGATCATAAACAAGGAAGCACTGCTTAAAAGTGTCACCGATTATTTCATTCGGAATGAGATTGCCGTGACAACTGACCTGATGGTTAATCCAAAGATGGGATGGCCTGAAGCCCTAATTTCATTTGCCGACAGAGTAGAAGCTGACCTGATTATGATCGTTGCAGAGAAAGGGAACCGATTCCAGGATATCTTTTCAAAGAATTATACCGAACGCATTCTTGATGATACAAATATACCTGTCCTTTCTATCATGCCCTGCCCTGAAGATTTTGTAGAAGAGGAGGAGGCATTATCATCCAAAGAGGGTATTATCACCCCGTTTGTAGATCCGCTGGGCTTCTTTGCACGCGCAGCAGACATTTAATAATTGTTAATTGTTAATTATTGATTGTTAATTGTTTAAATAACTTTCACTGTTCACTGTTCACCGTTTACCGTTCACCTTTCACTGAAAAAATTGTTAAGCGATCTGAAGATGGTTGATTTCGAAAATACTGAAATTGCATTTCGTCAAAAAAATAAAAACCAGCTAAGAAAGGCCTATTGGCTGTTTAGGATGCTGGCCAGTCCGACATTGGTTAAAGTGGGTTCATTTTTTACCCGGACAGCCATTAAAACGCGCTTGCCCGTTTCCTGGGCATTAAAGCCTACCGTCTTCAATCATTTTTGTGGTGGTGAAGCCATTGACGCGTGCGACCCTGTGATCCAGAAACTTGGGGAAGCAAATGTGCAAACCATTTTGGACTATTCTGCGGAAGGGAAGGAATCGGACGCAGATTTTGATTACACCCGGGAACAGATCATTGCCACGATTGACAAGGCCAAAGGGGAACCAAACATTCCTTATGCGGTTTTCAAACCTACCGGGGTGGCCCGTTTTGCACTGCTTGAAAAAGTTCAGGAAGGCGATTCCCTAACCCAAGCGGAACAACTAGAATTTGGCCGCGTAAGGGAACGGTTTCACACCATATGCGAACACGCTGTAAAGCAGGGTGTCCCGGTAATGATCGACTCGGAGGAGAGCTGGATACAGACCGTTGTGGATGAACTGGTGGAGGAGCTGATGTTTCGTTACAATGAAAAAGAGCCATTGGTTTTTAATACATTGCAAATGTACAGGCACGACCGGCTGGAATACCTGAAAGATTTCACAAAGCGCGCGCGTCAAAATGGGGTATATTCCGCTTTCAAACTGGTTCGTGGCGCCTATATGGAGAAAGAACGGGCGCGTGCTGCAAAGCATGGCTATCCATCTCCGATATATCCTGATAAACCCGGAACCGATCAGGCGTACAATGATGCCGTTTCTTTTTGTCTTGATAATATAAAGGATGTTGCGGTTTGCGTGGGCACACACAATGAGCTGAGCTGTGAACGGGCCGTTGAAAAAATCGCCGCAATTGGGATCGAAGCAGACCATCCACATGTGTCTTTTGCACAACTCCTGGGGATGAGCGATCACATCAGTTATAACCTGGCCGCCGCAGGTTACAATGTCTGCAAATATGTTCCATATGGACCAGTGAAAACAGTTATTCCATATTTAATTCGTCGTGCTGAAGAGAACACCAGCGTTGCCGGTCAAACCGGCCGGGAGCTATTTTTGCTGCGCAAAGAATTAAAAAGAAGGAAGAAATAAGGTTAAGGCTGAGCGTTAGCGAAGCCCCGAGAGCAAAGCGATTCGGGATTAAGGTTAAGATTGAGATGTAGCAAGTTGATTTTTAATTCAATCAGTCTAATAAAATTTCTGCTGGGATCTTTAATCCTTTGTGAAGTGATTTTATC
>SLNX01000243.1 GCA_007132825.1 Bacteroidales bacterium
ACGGTCTGGATCGGATATCTTCCGGACTTGCAATGGAGTTGCAACGTTTTGTTGATGAAGGGGGACACCTTGCCGTTTTTCCCGGAAGACAAATGGACATTCTTTCTTATGAAACTTTTCTAAGAAGCCTTGATGTGGATACTTATTCACGCCTGGATACAACCGGTATTCGCGTAAGCATGATCAATGAGATGCATCCCCTTTTCGATGGTGTTTTTGAACAATTACCTGAAAACATTGATCTTCCAAATGTAACTTCCTATTACCAAATAGCGCGTACTCAAAGAAGCACCGGGATGAACTTGCTGCAATTACAAAATGGCTTGCCTTTTTTTGCTTCCTATCGCAGCGGAAATGGCAGGGTATATCTTTCTGCCGTTCCGCTTGATGGCACTTTCAGCAATTTTCAGCGACATTCGGTCTTCGTTCCGGTTATGGCCAACATTGCTTTGCATAGCGATGGTCTGCAGGCTTTATATCATGTGATTGGTCCTGAAATGTCAGTAATGATGTCAGGACGAAAGGGATCCTCTGATGATGTTTTTATTTTAAAGAAAGAAGACTTTGAGGTGATACCGGAACAGCGCAGGATTGGTAACCAGACGCAACTGTTGTTTCACGACCAGATGGAGGAGGCGGGGAATTATTCATTGTACAGGGGGGAGGAGCGTGTTGCAGGCTTGTCATTTAATTACGACAGGAGAGAATCGTTGCTGGAAGCTTATTCTCCGCGTGAAATACAGGATCTTATCACCGACTTGCAGCTTGAAAATGTGTCGGTGGTTGCAGCAGGAGACAGGCCTTTGGATCAGGTCCTCACTGAAATGGTTCTGGGAAGGCAGCTATGGCGATTGTTTCTTATCCTTGCCCTGGCTTTTCTTTTCTTTGAAGTGATGCTGCTCCGCTTTTGGAAATAAGGCATTCAATAGGGATTTATTGTTAAATTTGCAGCGTTTTCGTAATTCTCAATTGTTTTTATTTATAGTTTTTTATGATGGATGAACATCATAACGGAAATGAACCGATAAGCTCAACGGATGGCCCCGGAAATTTGGATCAAAAGGAAACCCCTGAAGAGCTGACAAGGACCATGCGTTTGTCGGGCATGTATCAGGATTGGTTTCTCGATTATGCCTCCTATGTGATACTGGAAAGGGCAGTACCCGAGGTTAGAGATGGCCTGAAACCGGTGCAGCGCAGGATCCTCCACGCGATGAAGGAACTTGATGATGGCCGTTACAACAAAGTGGCCAACATCATCGGGCATGCCATGAAGTATCATCCCCATGGAGATGCGTCTATTGGTGACGCATTGGTACAACTCGGTCAAAAAGACCTGCTGATCGATACCCAGGGAAACTGGGGCAATATTCTCACCGGCGACAGCGCTGCAGCACCGCGCTACATCGAAGCACGACCCTCAAAATTTGCCCTGGATGTGGTTTATAACCATAAAACCACAAATTGGAAGGTTAGTTACGACGGCCGCAATAAGGAACCGATCAACTTGCCGGTAAAATTTCCTTTGCTTCTGGCGCAAGGGGTTGAAGGGATCGCCGTTGGTCTTGCATCAAAAATATTGCCCCATAATTTTAATGAACTGATTGATGCCTCCATAAACTACCTGAAAGGGGAAGAGCCGGATATCCTCCCGGACTTCCCTTCAGGCGGATATGCCGATTTCTCAAAATACAACGGTGGCATGAGAGGCGGAAAGGTTCGCATACGTGCACGCATCAACATCCAGGATAAAAAAACCCTGGTGATCAATGAAATACCCTTTGGAACCACAACCAACAGCGTGATGGAGAGCATTGTGGCTGCCAACGACAAGGGTAAGATCAAGATAAAAAAGATCGAAGACAACACCGCCGAAAAGGTGGAGATACTGATTCATCTTGCCCCGGGCATATCCCCCGATCAAGCCATTGATGCCCTTTACCTGTTCACGGATTGTGAAGTGGGCATCTCTCCAAATTGCTGTATTATTGATGTTGACAAACCCCGTTTTCTCTCAGTAAATGAAGTGCTGAGAATCTCAACCGATAATACGGTTGCGCTGCTCAAAAAGGAGCTGGAGATTGAGCGGGATGAGATGATGGAACAGCTGCTCTATGCCAGTCTTGAAAAGATATTCATTGAAAACCGGATATATCGCGATATTGAACAATGTGAAACATGGCAGGCGGTTGTGAGTGCAATCGACAAAGGCCTTGAACCTTTTAAAAAGGACTTTTACAGGGAGATCACAAAAGAGGATATTGTTCATCTTACCGAGATCAAAATAAAACGGATATCAAAATATGATGCCGACAAGGCAGAAAAGGAGATAGCAAAACTTAATGAGCGACTGGAAAAAGCCAGATATCACCTGGAACATCTGATTCAATATGCCATTGATTATTTCAGGAACATTAAAAAGAAATATGGCACAGGTCGTGAAAGGAAAACGGAGATTCGGTTCTTCGACAGCATTGAAGCTTCGCGGGTTGCCGTTGCCAATGAAAAGCTTTATGTAAACAGGGAAGAGGGATTTGCCGGAACCGCCCTGAAGAAGGATGAGTACGTTTGTGCATGCTCCGACCTGGATGACATCATCGTTTTTCGTCAAGATGGCACGTACCTTGTCACAAAGGTCACTGAAAAGTCATTTGTCGGAAAGGGTGTGATCCACATCGGTGTTTTTGAACGTAATGATGAACGTACGATATACAATGCCATATACCGCGACGGACCAAGGGGAGCAACCTATGTAAAGCGATTCCCCGTTAAGGGTGTGACCCGCGACAAGGAATATGATCTGACCAAAGGCACCAAAGGAAGCAAGATCCTCTATTTTACGGCCAATCCCAATGGAGAAGCAGAGGTAGTCACCGTATACCTGCGTCATAAACCGAGGCTGAAAAAGACGGTGTTTGAGTTCGATTTTAGTGAGATGGCCATCAAAGGCAGGGGTGCAGGAGGAAATATTCTCACCAAGCACGCTGTGAGAAGGATCGTTCTCAAGGATGAAGGGGTCTCAACACTCGGAGCCATGGATATCTGGTTTGACGATACGGTTTTGCGTCTGAATGCCGACAAAAGGGGCAAATACCTGGGTGCCTTCAAAGGTGATGATAAAATACTGGCCATCTATTCCTCCGGACAGATGCGTGTCATGGGTTATGACCTGTCGAGCCATTTTGAAGAGAACCCCCTCATCCTGAAAAAGTTAAAAGAGGGTACCGTCATCACAGCCGTCTATTTTGATGCAAGCCAGGGTTTTCATTACATCAAGCGCTTTGAACCCGAGGCGAATGGTAAGATGATTGGCTTTATTGGCGATGACAATGGAAACCAGCTTTTGCTGATTACAAAGGATAAGTCCCCCCGGCTGCTGGTAAAATATCCTCCGTCTGATCGCAGGCAAAAGGATGAAGAGGAGATTGACGTGGCTGAATTCATTGCCGTGAAAAGTCATAAGGCCCGAGGTAAAAGGGTATCGGCAACAAAAATTCAGGATATGCAGTGGCTGGAGCCACATCCGGATGATTCCGCAGAAGCCCGGGATGCTCAGGAACCCGCCGATTCGGAAGATATTCAGGAAGAATCAGTTGTTCCTGAAGAAAGTGCAAAGATTAAGGATCAGTCAACAGGGCCGGAGAAGGACGAGGCTGGGAAAGAGGAATCGGCGAAGAAAAAGGCTGAAAAGGTAAGAACGGATGATAAAGAGCGGCAGATCAGACTGGATCTGGATATTTAATGATTTACAAACCATCCGCTCGTGAAGCGGTTAATTAGATTGGCATGATCAGGGTAGGGATTAATGGCATTGGCAGGATCGGAAAGCTTGTTTTCAGGATGATTCATCATCGTGATGATATGGAAGTGGTTGTTGTAAATGACCCCATGTCGATCGAAACGCTTACCCATCTGCTCCGTTATGATTCGGTTCACGGTGGTTTTGGCCGCGATGTTACAACCTGCGATGACCTGGTTCACTTC
>SLNX01000163.1 GCA_007132825.1 Bacteroidales bacterium
GAAGTAGACCGTATAGGTCGTTTCTACGAGCGTAACGTCTTTGATGATGTCGTCATCCACATCAAGATCGCCGGTGGCCGTTACGTTGCCGGTTTTGGCAACGCTGTAGGCGTATGTGCCGGGCAGCACCTCGTCGAAGAAGTAGTCGCCTGCGACATTGGTTTGCTCTCCCAGGGTAACGGTGGCACCCGGCAGCGGATCGCCGGCCTCGTTTTTTACCTGGAAGGTAACGCTGTGGGTGATGAGCAGGAAGTTGGCCGTGAGCGTGCGGTTAGCTTCGGCAGTAAAGCCGTAGGTGGTGTTGGTTGACACCACGCTGCCTTCTTCTGTCCAGTTTACGAACGCGTAGCCTGGGTTGGCGGTGGCGATGACGCTCACCGGGCTGCCGTGCTCGTAGGTGCCACCGCCAGCAACGGTGCCGCCGGCTTCCGGACTGGCCAGCAGGGTGATGTTGTATTCGGTGATGTCGAAAGTGGCGGTGATGGCTTTATCGCCGTCCATGGTGAAGGAGGCGGGGTTTGCCGTTCCGCTGAGGTCACCCGACCAGTCGGTGAACCCCCAGCCGGTATCGGGCAGTGCTTCGAGGGTCACCGGTGTGCCTTCAAGCAGGGTGACAGGCCCTGTGTAGGTGTCGTCGTTGACCTTCACGGTGCCTTCGCCGGTGATGTCGAGGGTGAGGGTGTATTCGGTGGTGCTTAGCGTTATGAAATTGGCGGTTACGTTTTTGTGGTCGTCCATGTTGATGGTGGTGGGGTTGGCAGTGCCACTTAGGTCGCCTGTCCAGCTGGCAAACTGCCAGCCTGCGTTTGGCAGGGCTTGCAGGCCGAGGGTGGTGCCTTGCGGTACGATCACCTCTTCGGTGTAGGCTGCCCCATCAACTTCCACCGTGCCATCGCCTTCGATGGTAAGGTCGAAGATCTGCAGCGGCGGGTTGGCATAGACCGAGCCGGGGATGAGGGTGAGGTCCATTGGGACATCAACGCCACCTATCCATTCACTCACAGATGTAACCCCTTCGATGTTGTAGATCACGGATGCCGAACCATTTTCAGCACAGCCAAGCAACTCGTCGCAAAAGCGAAAGCGGATGTCGAACAGTTTGGTATTGTCGGGAATGTTGTTTGCCGGTGGATTCCATACAAGCCATAAAAACACGAGGGTTTGCTGATCTTCAAGAAGATTGACCATATACCCGTCCCACAATATGGCGGGATGAACGTTATAAACGTAAGTCGGTGCAAAGCTGATTGCGTCGAGCACCTCATTGTCGAAGTGAAATTCAGCGTAAAACATGCTTACATTTTGGAAACCGCTGGCATAAACGGGTACGTCCACGGTGGTGCCGGGTGTGGCTTCCACATCACCAATATTTAGAGTAGCTGCGGATCTTTGCTGTGCTTGCGTTGCAGAAAGCAGCAAGGCAAAAAGTATGAAGAGCAGCTTTGTTTTCATAATTTTTCAGAATTGTGGTAATGTGGTTCAATCAACAACTGCCAAAAAAGACCGCGCAACGAGGCGGTGCAAACGCCAACATTGTACAGTCTTTTTTCAAATAACACACTTTCTCTTTCCCGGGGTGTTGGCCGTTTTGAGCTATTAAAACAGCCTCACAGTCCTGAAAGCCAGGAAAATAATGATCAGTCCGGCCGTAAGGAAGAATGCCCACATTGACAACGACACTGCCGGTGAAATGGTTATGAAGCCGTCGTTGAAAGTGGTTGATATCTGGCCGGTTTCTTCATCGTCTCCTTCAAAAAACGCTGACCCACCGGGCGTAATATTTGGATTGACAAAATCAAGTTGAGAGTCTCCTACTACTGCTGTAAATTCTAAAGTAACCAAGATATCATCATCAGTAAGACTAATGTTAGTTATACTTGTTGTACTTCCCCAGCTTACTCTTAAATTACCTGAGCTCGGAGTATCTGATAACATACTTCCGGCTGCGGGAACACCGGAACCTGCAGTATGTCCATCAAATGTCAAAACATTATCATCAAAATCGATTATAAATTCAAACGAACCAACATTAACATCTTCATCAAATACAAGATAAACCGGTATTTCAATAGGGCCGGCCACGTCTTGTAAAGACATGGGATTAATTTTATCACCAACGGTAAGTGTTAGGCTTGTTGTTCCGGTCTGCGCCCATGCGCTGATACTGAACAGAAGTGTTATGGCCAGGTTAAATAATAGATTCTTCTTCATTTTTCGTATTGTTTTGGTTACAAATGTTAATGGTGTTGAATAGAAATGGTAAAAGTATTACAGTTTTTTTAAAAAAACAATTTTATAACTCAAAATGTTCAAGGTAAATCAGCCTGATCAGTTGTTGCATTGCTTTGCTGTTGCAATCGGCCCTTCATTATTATGAAAACAGGATGTTTTTGATTACCCCATCAACAGAATCATACTCCGGCTGGTATTCACCATGAAGCAAAGAGCATTACGCTGCTTGAGAGGAAGGATATTAAACCACTGTCCATCAAGAAGCAAGCTGGTTACGGTATGATCTAACTACAAAGAACGTTCGCTTTATAATAGCGATGGCATCAAATTGAGATGATGCCATCGCTGTTTGTTCATCATTACATATAAATTACCCTTTTTACTTCATGATGTGTGTGGTTTGCACCTTTTATGCGGATACTAATAAAGTATACACCAGGCTGCAAACCATATTCGTTTGCATCCAGAAGCAATTGGTGATGGCCTGAGAAAAAGCTTTCATTGCTGATCACAGCTATTCGTGCTCCCTGAGCATTCATAACGCTGATTTCTACATCCGCAGACTCTTGCAGCTCAAAAACAAGGTTCAGTTCGCTGCGGAAGGGGTTTGGATAGGCCTCGAATCTGAGACCGGCATCACCCACATCAACGACATTAACAGGAACTTCACCTGTATTATCAACGTTGCTGATCGCAAGTTCAAACCAAGAAATAAGGTTTGCTTTTTCATCGGCAAACTCCGTCAGACTACTTATTGTAAAGAGCTCATCATCTCCATGAACCTCGCTGACAGTTCTCAGATTAATCTCGATGAGGGCGTCTCCCTTAACGTAATACTGGGTGTTATTCAAAGAGGCAAAGGAAACCCTGATAGTGCCATCCTGAATGCTGTAAAGCATGCCGGGCATGTCGGCCTGTATGTCCAGCACTTCAGCTTTTCCTTCATCATACTGCATAATCAATGTCATCGCATTGAACTCCAAATTATGAGTTACCCTAAGTGGCAGGGTGAATTCTTCTCCGGGCTCCACATAAACAACATCGTCATTTTGCACCTGAAGATTGCCGGTGGCTTTAGACGGATCGGGGTACTGGCCGCGAACGTCTCCGTATGCTCTGGCCCATATCTGACAGGTCAGACCGTAAAATCGGGATGTATTTGAATTTTCATTATCAAACATCGCGTCGTGCAGTGGCGAATAAAATGCCCAGTCGCCTGCATCGAAAGATACACCTGAAGGATTCACCACCCGTTGCAGAATTCTGCGTGCATTGTCAGAATATGCAGGATTGCCGGGAGGGAAAGTACTCTCATCCAAATCTGTTACATTACCAACATGTGCCATAAAATATGGCGGATCCCAATACGTAACGGGAAGATCAACAACCCGACGCAACACCGCGAGAGCATCCACAGAGGCGATGCCACCATGCGGCAAAGAAGTACTTACTTCCATTACGTAGTCTTCGTAATTGAAGGTTTCGCTCAGTGTGCCGAAGAAGTATTCGCCAGAAGCATCGGTGGTTGTTTCCTGAATGGTACTGTATCCATCCGAAGCATCCAGCAGCTTAACAACAACGTCAGCCATCGGGAAGCTTGCGCCATCTTCGAACTTGTAGTACTCAACCACGCCTCTCAGACTTGTGGGAACGAAAGTAACGGAATAGGTATGGGTGGCTGTGTTGCCGTCAATATCTATTGCTACCCAAGTGAAAGTTGTGGTACCAAAGTTCAGCTCTACGGGTGGCAC
>SLNX01000241.1 GCA_007132825.1 Bacteroidales bacterium
CATATCCATCGTATCTATACCAAAGTGGAGGGGCAGGATGGCGGCCAGGCTCCCTTTTCGTCGCCTGTTATAGGGCCGGCCTTAAAAGAAGAAATGCCGGAAGTAATTGCCTTTGTAAGGATAGCACAACAGAACACTTCCGTCAGGCATGAAGACAAGCATTTTCAGGATTTGGATATGCTGATGGTTGATTCCACTTTCTTTGATATTTTTGATTTTGAAGTGTTGGAAGGGAATCCAGGCTTTGCCCTTACACAACCCACGTATCTTATCCTTACAAAGTCACTGGCCGAGAAGCTGTTTCCTGATGGAGATGCTCTCAATCAGCCGGTAGATATTATGCTTTCAGAAATTGACCTGCCAACCGGACAAAAGAATCAAATCATAAGCCGTTTTCTTGTGGGATCGATAATCAAAGACCCACCTGCCAATACACATTTACAGTTTGATTTGCTGGGCCCCATTAATGCCATCGACAAGGTTTACTTCACCATGGAGTCGCATATATTCGCCACTTATTTGTTGTTTGACAGACATGTAACGGGAGAATTACATGCTAAAATAACCCAAAGAGCGGAAGAATTGTTGGATGATGCCATGAGGTCGCACTCCATCTGGTCCAGAATCAACCTGGAATTGCAAAGCCTTAACGACATTCGTTTCGGATCAACTATGTATGTGGATATAAGTCCGCAAGGCAATAAACAAACCATCCGGGTTTTTATTATTCTTGCGGTTTTCATTCTCATAATTGCCATTGCTAATTTCATCAATCTCAGCACAGCACGCTCAGAAAAAAGACTGGTAGAGGCCGGTATTAAAAAAGTGTTGGGAAGCAGCCGCTTTCATCTTATCTGTCATTATATTGGTGAGTCGGTTTTACTGACAGGCGTGGGGGTTTTACTTGCCTTGTTTGCTATTGAAATAGCGCTGCCTGCATTCTCAGGCCTTATGGGCCAGAAGCTGACCCTGGCTGAATTGTTTACCGCAGATTTTGTGTTTTTCTTATTCTTATTTGCAGTTGCTGTTGGCCTGGTCGCCGGCATCTACCCTGCGTTTCACTTTTCACGGCATGAGCCATCCTCTGTGCTAAAAGGTAAATTCTTTCCGGGGGGCAAAAAGCCTCTGCTGCGTATTATACTGGTAACCTTTCAGTTTGCCATTTCTGTTTTTTTACTGATCGCTGTTTGGATTGTCAGTGACCAGATACGTTATATGCATAAAGATGATAAGGGAATTAACACAGATAACATCCTGGTGTTTCGCAATATAACTCCAGGGCTGAAAACCTCCTGGCCTTCTGTTAAAGAAGAACTGTTAATGCTTCCCCAGGTGAGTAATGCCATAGCAAACAACGGTATGCCCGGCCACATCAGCTTTGCACTGGCTTTGCGTGGCAAAGAGCATGATTCTGAAGCTGATATATCAGCAGTATGCTTTGAGACCAATGGCGATTACCTGGGTTTGTTCGGAATGAACCTGCTTCACGGTCGCTGGCTGGATGATAGAATTCAGACCTCAGATTTTGAATTTGTGATCAATGAGACAGCTGCCAAAAGGTTGGGATTTGAGAACCCTGTAGGGGAAGAAGTAGTTCTGCAAAGCTTTCATGGAAAAATAATTGGTGTAGTGCAGGATTTTCATTTTCAATCAAAGCATGAACCCATCAGACCTTTGGTTTTTACTCGATTTCTCAATGATTTCCAGCGTATTGCCATTAAAGTGGAAGGGGTTGACATTCAGGAAACGCAAAACAGTATTGTTTCGATACTGAGAAATGCTGATGATCATTTTGTAGATGATGGCATTTGGATGGATCAGCTCCTGACAGAATTTTACACATCGGAAGTAAAAACTTTTACCATTATTCGCTGGGCATCCATAATGGCTATTGTCATTGGGTTGATTGGCCTGATAGGCCTTACAAGCTATCTGATGTTGGCACGAAGAAAAGAAATATGCATCCGAAAAGTTTTAGGGGCAAGTTATGCAAAGATCATGGGAGTTCTGTTGACCGATATGCTGAAATGGGTTTTGCTTGCCAACCTGGTTGCATGGCCCATAGCCTGGTATGCTGCCGGAATCTGGCTGGATAATTTTGCATACAGGATAACGATTTCCCCGCGATATTTTATCGTGGCCGGCCTTGCATCGGTGGCAACCACTGCCATTGTAATCATATCACAGAGTTATAGAGAAATACTGCAGAACCCTGTGGAAGGACTGAAGGATGAATGATAACCAATTAAGCAATAGCTGCGTGATAATTACAAATTTTACAGCCAGGATTTGCTGAACAACTTATTCAAGCATCCCTGCACAAAGATTGAATTTGTAGTAAATGACCTGGGTGTATCACGATTAACAGCGGCAAATTATTTGAATAAATTAGCTGATGATAAAATGTGGCGCAAACTGTAAGTTGCTGACACAAGCTTCCAGTTGCTGCTGCCACGGCACTTCCTGCTTGCGACAGCAACCGAACGCTTTCTGATTTTCACGGGAACTATCAAAAAATAATTGTTTTTCACGGATTGTATCTGTTTTTCACTTACTTTTGCATAATTATATTTCACAAAACAAGACCTTGGGTAATCAATTTTCACAAAAAATAAGCGTTTTTCATGGCACCAAGGCCCCTGAAGAGGGTTGGATCGTAGGCTATGGGGCAATAATTGACTGCTATCAATTGCCCGTTCCCATTCCCAAAACACTGTCGTTAATTAGCACAAAAAACAGGAAATACGCTACAAGTCAGTGGCGTGTGTTTACGCCGCGGCACCAGCCCAGGGAGACATTATACGACCAATTGGTTTTTGCACTGAAATATGAAGGCATTAACCTGCTGTTTTTTAAGAAATTGTTTGAAAAACTTAGCCAAAAGGAAATATTGGCGCTGCTGCAAAATGAACCATTGGGTCAGTACAGCCGTAGAATTTGGTTTTTATATGAATGGTTGATGGATGTAAGGCTACCCATTGAAGATCTGAGAAGGGGAAATTTTGTTTCACTCATAGATGACAAGCTGCAGTTTGCTACCTTTGAAAGCATCAATTCGAGTCGTCACCGCATCAGGAATAATCTGCCGGGAACGGTTGATTTTTGTCCTCTTGTATTCAAGACAGAAAAACTTACCGGCTATATTGAATCAGATCTTTCTGCCAGAAATAGTAGCAATCTCAGTAATATTCACAAAGATGTGTTGCAGAGAACATCCGCATTTCTGCTTTTAAAAGACTCAAAAGCATCATTCAGCATTGAGGGGGAGACTCCTACAGGTAACCGTGCAGTAAGATGGGGCAGAGCCATTGGGCAGGCGGGTTCAAAACCACTGACCAGGGCAGAGCTTTTGCGTTTGCAGCAGATTGTGATCGAAAACAGCCGTTTCGTTAAAATGGGCTTCAGGAATGAAGGGGGTTTTGTAGGCCAACATGATCGCCTGACAGGCGAACCCATCCCTGACCACATATCTGCCAGGCACCAGGACATTGATCAGCTAATAAATGGGTTGCTTGAAAGCGTTGAAAAAATTGAGACAACCGGCTATGACGCCGTGCTGGCAGCTGCTTCAATCGCTTTTGGATTCGTGTTTATTCATCCTTTTGCAGATGGCAACGGCCGAATACACCGCTACCTGATACATCATATACTGGCCATCATGAAATTTACCCGACAGGGAATCATTTTCCCGGTTTCGGCAGCCATATTGAACCGCATAGATGACTACCGGCGCGTGTTGGAAAGCTACTCACAACCCTTGCTGGACTTTATTGAATGGGAAAAAACAGCAAACAACAATGTTGCCGTTTTAAATGAAACCATTGATTACTACCGCTATTTTGATGCAACTCTGCAGGCTGAGTTCTTGTACGATTGTGTAAACGAAACCATTGAACGGCTAATCCCTGAAGAGGTGGCTTACCTGCAGAAATATGATGAAATGAAAAGCTACCTGGATGATGTGTTCCAGATGCCCGACAG
>SLNX01000026.1 GCA_007132825.1 Bacteroidales bacterium
ATCAGATAGGTAATGTAAAAATGGGAAAGCCAGGTTTTATCGGAGCGGATGAAAACCTGCCACAATGCCAACACTCCGGTTAACAGCATCACCACGAATGTATAGATGCGATCGGTGTTGAATGCGGCTAGAAGCAGGAAGAACACTCCCAGGATGATGGAAAGGTAGTATGCTGTTTTCGGAAATGTTAGTTTTGGAAAAAAGTAGCGGATCACCTCATTGGTAAAAACAATACAATAGGGGATCACAACAAAAAACAACCATTCCTCAATAGGTAAACCAAAAATGTAGAGGCCAATTACATAATCGTGATTGAACCACCACACATTGCGGGCCGTGAAGATGATGTCCCACGGGATGAAAACCGCCATCATTACAAATATTCCGGCAAAAAGGGCCGGCCACCTGCTGCGAAACCGCACACGGGTTTCAAAGCTGCGTATCAGGGGTATTGATATGCTACCCACAAGCAATAAGGCATAAAAGTACTTTTCCATGTGAGGTAAACGCCCAAATGATTTCTTTTGTTTGGAATATCTTTAAATTTCACCTGCATATTTGTTTTTGATGTTTGATTCTGCTACTTTCGTAGATATCAACTTATTAAAGTTATCATGGGAATAATCATTGCTTTTCTTGTAATTGGAGTCTGGGGTGCTCATCTGGCTTACATCTTGCTATCGGTGCCTATTGCCGTTAATAATCCCTGGATGTATGTCCACATCCTGGTGCAGGGTTATCTTTTTACCGGCCTTTTCATCACAGCCCATGATGCGATGCACGGCAATGTTGCATCCAGGAAATGGGTGAATACCGTCGTTGGGTATGTGGCATCCTTCCTGTTTGCCGGTATGTATTACAAACAGCTTCGTAAGAATCACGGGCTACATCACAAATATGCGGCAACCGAAAAGGATCCGGACTTTTATGCCCGCTCGCAGAATTTCGTGAAGTGGTGGGCCGTTTTCATGTGGCGTTATGTTACCATCATACAGCTGGTGATCATGGCGGTATTTTTCAACCTGCTGCTCCTGATTCCGGGGGTTGATGAGCTGAAGGCTTTGCTTTTCTGGGCGCTACCTGCCGTTCTTGCTACGCTGCAGCTCTTCTGGGTTGGCGTTTACTGGCCGCACCGGTTGCCACACAATGAGGGGATGGGTCCGCACCGGGCACGCACACAGATCAAAAACCACCTCTGGGCGATGCTCAGTTGCTACTTCTTTGGCTACCACCGCGAACATCACAACGACCCCAGAACCCCTTGGTGGAGGCTATACAAGACAAAATCTTGATTTTTTCAGAATTATCTATGCGTCCTGTCACCTATAACCTTTCCAGGCAGCGCCGCAGGCTGTCGCGCCAGTAAGGAATTTCAATGCCGTATTCTTTCTTAATGCGGTTTTTATCAAGCACGCTGTAGTGAGGCCTCGCAGCAGCTGTTTTAAATTCTTTCGACATTACCGGAGTGATTTCACAATCCAGCCCTTTGATATCAGCAATGGCCTTAGCAAAATCATACCAGCTGCACACCCCCTCATTGCTATAGTGATAGATCTCACCGCGAGTTTTTGGAGGAATGAAAGGAAGCATGTCGCAAATCGCTTTCGCAAGATCGGGTGCATAAGTAGGATTGCCAAGCTGATCACATACGACTCGCAATGCCTCTCCCTGGTTAGCCTTATGCAAAATGGTTTTTACAAAATTATGTCCATAAGGAGCATATAGCCAGGATGTCCGGATGATAACAGAACGCGTACTGTTCAAAATCACCTCCAGCTCACCGTCCAATTTTGTTTTTCCATAAACCGATTTAGGTGCTGCAGAATCCTGCTCGGAGTAGGGACGATGGCCCCTACCATCAAAAACGTAGTCGGTAGAGATCTGCACCATCAAAGCATCGACGCCGGATGCGGCCTCAGATAGAACAGCAGCACCCCTTGAATTTAGCAGTTTCGCCTCAGCCATTTCCTGCTCCGCGAGATCAACAGCGGTATATCCAGCGCAGTTGATTACACCATCTGGTTTGTGCTTTTTAAGAAACTGTTTCACAGCACGTGCATCGGTAATGTCAAGATCGTCCTTATCAGTAAAAATAAACTGCAGGTTTTTATAAGAAACTGACACCTCCTGCAGCGACTGCCCCAGCTGACCTAAGCCACCCGTCACCAAAATTTTCATAGTTAAAGAGATTTAAATATTATCCGGCTAAATTAAAACAATTATACAGAATTCGGGGTTATTCTATTACTTTTGAAAGAAAAAAATAAAACATTTTTCTCATGCCTGACAACAGTATTGAAAGGGAAGTTTGGGACAGCAACCGCAAAGCGCTGTTTATCAACCTTGACACTAGTATTTATGGCTCCTTTGCAGAGATTGGAGGGGGTCAGGAAGTAGCCCGCTGTTTTTTCCAGTCAGGTGGCGCTTCCGGAACGGTTGCCCGAACTGTTTCTGCTTACGATATGGCCTTCAGCGACTACCTTTACGGTAAAAGTCCGACCCGACGCTATGTTTCGGAAGAGCGCCTGATGCAGATGCTGAAAAAGGAATACGACAGTCTGGAAACCCTTCTTAAAAAGCAACGGGGCAGTGATACCAGATTTTTTGCTTTTGCCAACACAGTAGCCACACTGAATTACCGAAAAGACAACGAAGCACACGGCTGGATCGGCGTGCGTTTCCAGTTGAAGCCGAACACCAAACCAAACGACGTAATACTTCACGTCCGGCTGCTGGAAAACGACAACCTGCTTCAGCAAAAAACGTTGGGCACGCTTGGTGTCAACCTGATCTACGCTTGTTATTACAATTATCAGTATCCCAACAGCTTTCTTAAGTCGTTGCTGGAAGACATATCAGAAGACAGGGTAGAGATAGACATGGTGAGAATGCAAGGACCAGACCTGAATTATGTTGACAACCGTTTGCTTGCTGTTCAGCTGGTAAAAAACGGCATGACGCCGGTTACCATGTTCGACCGTCACGGCAATGTGCAGCAACCTTCAGATATGTTGTATAAAAAGAACATCATGCTGATCAGGGGAAGCTTCCGTCCGATCACATACGTCGGCTTCGACATGCTGAAAACCGGCTTTTCCCTGTTTAAAAAGGAGGTGGGATACGATAAAGATGCACAAAATACCGAAGTGCTGTGCGAAATAACACTAAACAACCTGATCGAGTCTGACGACTTTAACGAAAGGGACTTCCTTGACCGGGTGGATATCCTGAGCGGGATGGGACAAAATGTGATGGTTTCCAATTTTCGCGAGTTTTACCGCCTTGCCGAATGGTTTCAGCGCTTTAGGATCAACAACATTAGAATGGTGATGGGTGCACTCACCTTCCAGAACGTAATCAATAAGAAATATTACAGCCATTTGCGCGGTGGAATGATGGAAGCCTTCGGAAAACTGTTCATGAAAAACCTGAAGGTTTATGTTTATCCAGGGCAATCCGAGAAAAGAAATGAGGTGATAACCATTGAAAATATTCCCGTGGCGGATGATATCAAGCACCTTTTCCAGCATCTGAAAGAAAACGAATTCATTCTTGATGTTCCAGGATATAAAACGGAGGTGCTCCCCTATTTTTCACACCTGGTGCTGCAAAAGATTAAGGATCAGGATCCTGAATGGGAGCAAATGGTTCCTAAGTATGTTTCTGCATTCATAAAAACACATAAGCTCTTTGGTTATCAACCCTGAAAGTTTCAACAAATCAAGAATATTAATCCGTGCAAATCATTAGGATCAGTATCATCCGTGTTCAATAAAACCAGATAGCACACGGATAATACGGATGCAACTGATGAACACGGATCAAACACTAAACACTAAACCCTCAACTAAATGTCAAAATCATCAAAGTCCATCCCGTTGTCATCGCCATTTTCGCGCGAGCGACGGTCTCTGCGCCGGTCATATTCGTTGATTCGGTAAGTAAATCCGATGCTTACCTGACGGCTGGTACGCC
>SLNX01000072.1 GCA_007132825.1 Bacteroidales bacterium
AAAATCTTGATATAATCTATGAAGTTCGCGTTCATTGAACAGCTTTCACAGCTTCGATTGCCTGGCATATATCGCCAAAGACCTCATCAACAGGTTGCATCCCGTTAATAGGTGCAATTTTTCCCTGCTCCTTGTAATAATCGATCAGTGGCATGGTCTGCTTTTTATATACATCCAATCGCTGGTTGGCGATTTCCATGGAGTCGTCGGTCCTTCCGGAATCTTCTCCCCTGCCAACTATACGTTTTAGCAGCTCCTTTTCTTCCACTTCGACCGACAGCACGACATTGATCGGAATTCCCCTTTTATCAAGGAGATTATCAAGGGCTTCCGCTTGCACAATGGTCCTGGGAAATCCATCAAAGATAAATCCGGGTGAATCCATATGTCCGGCAGCATAGTCGTAGAGCATTTTCAGGACAATATCATCCGGAACGAGCAATCCTTTGTCAATGTATTCACTAACCTGTTTTCCGAGTGGTGTATTTTTTTCCATCTCTTCTCTGAGCATGTCTCCCGTTGAGAGGTGCGTCAGATCATACTTTTTTACGATTCTGGCAGATTGGGTGCCTTTGCCCGAACCGGGAGGGCCAAAAATGACAATATTCAGCATGGCAATAATTTTAATCTCCAGCAGAGATTCAGGGGTTATTACTGTTCTATGATCTTGTATATGTCTTTTAAGTTTCTGCCGTAACCGTCGTAATCCAATCCATACCCGACAATGAATTCGTTCGGAATCTCAATCCCCACATAATCGGGCCGGATATCTGTCTGAACAGCTGCAGGTTTCAAAAGCAGGGTGGCGACCTTAATGCTTTTGGGTGCATATTCCGAAAGGTCCTTGACCAGGTGTGAAATCGTAATTCCGGTATCAACGATGTCCTCCAGGATGATGATATCACGGTCTTTTATATCCTGATTCAGTCCGATAACCTTTTTAACCTCTCCGGTTGTTGTTGTCCCTCGGTATGAAGAAAGTTTGATAAAACTGATCTCACATGGGCCTCTGTATTCCTTAAAAAGGTCACCTGCAACCATGAAACAGCCATTCAACACACACAAAAACAGTGGGTTGCTGTCCTTGTGATTGACATAAATGGCATCTGCCATAGAAACCACAGCCTCATGTATCCGTTCGTAAGGGATGCTCAGTACAAACTCTTTATCCAGAATCTTAATTTTGTCCATGCACAAAAATAATCCAATCAATGGGTAATACAAGTATTTTTTTGGGAAAAATTTTAACAAATTGTGAATAAGATCAAATTCAGTCATCTTTTCAGGTCATTTTCATTAATTTTGGAAGGCAGATTGTCCATCTCGTTCTGTCATCCATTAATCATTTAATAATTTGAGCCCACGCCGAAAAGTCCAAAATGGCCACAGATTCACAGATTATAAAATAAAATGTTTTTTAACATGCTCATATTTAACATTATAATATGTAAAAAACTCGTAAATGATACAAAATTAGTTATCGAAGTGAACTCATAATTTTCTCAGTTCAAACTAAACATCTAAACATCTAAACTTCTAAACCTCCATAAACATATGAAGCGAATTGGTGTTCTTTCAGACACACATACCTATGTTCACCCGGAGCTGGAACGAATTTTTTCATCCTGTGATGAGATATGGCACGCTGGTGATTTTGGCAACATGGAAACGGTGGATGCTTTGCAGGCAATGAAGCCCCTCAGAGGAGTTTATGGAAATATCGATTCACACGAAATCAGAACTGTTTTCCCGCGTGTGGCCCGTTTTTTCTGTGAAGATGTGGATGTTCTGATGACGCACATTGGCGGATATCCCGGAAGGTATGAATCCAGCATACTGGAGATCATGAAGGTAAAACCTCCCGACCTGTTTATCAGCGGACATTCACACATCCTGAAGGTGATGCCCGACAAGCGGTTTAATCTGCTGCACATAAATCCAGGCGCTGCCGGCAAACAGGGTTTGCATCAAAAGATCACATTCGTGCGCTTTGTGATAGATGGCAAAAGCATCAAAGACCTTGAAGTGGTTGAATTTGACCGGTAATCAACTTTGGAAACAATCTTAAATAAACCGCTTAACATGGTATGGCTGAAAGCAGCCGTACTCGGAAGTCTTTGGGCTGCCGTAGAGATCCTGCTAGGCAGCTTCCTGCACAACCTGAGGGTTCCTTTTTCCGGCTCCACCCTGGCCTTCATTGCAGTTTGGCTGGTGATTGCCTTTTCACGGAACTGGAAAGAGAAAGGGTTGATCTGGCGTGCAGGATTGATTGCTGCCCTGATGAAATCGATATCTCCCAGTGCGGTAATTTTAGGCCCAATGATCGGGATATTCACCGAGGCGTTGCTGCTGGAGCTGGCAATCAGAATTCTGGGAAGAAACCTGTTTGGATTTGTTGTTGGAGGCAGTTTGGCAGTATTAAGCGCACTGATGCATAAGGCTGTTAACCTATTGATCCTCTATGGTTTTGATCTCGTATTGGTTTTGCAGGCGCTCTTCCGCTTCTCTTCAGATGTGCTTAACATCGAAGGGGTTGGATTAAGGCAGGCATTTTACCTGCTCGCTTCCATATACGGTGTCGCAGGCATGCTGGCTGCCATAGCAGGATATCTGTCAGGCGCGAAAATGAAGAAAGCAGCAGCCCCTTCCCGCGGAATGTTAAAAAACGCTACCAAGTCTGAACCGGATATCATCACAAGTCAGCTTTTCACCCATACCACAGCGGAAAAATACGCAACACCCTTTCTTTTTTTAAACCTGCTGGCCATATTCACTGCATTATTCCTGATAGGAAGTCAATATTTGATAGCCTCAGCTGTTTTTGCAGCATCCTACCTGGGGTTTTGTTTTTACCGTTACAGGCGTGCCTTTAACCGGATTCGCAGATTTTCATTCTGGATTCCCTTCATGATCATTACCCTGTTGGCTGCCACGCTGATTGGCGGCATGGAAAATGATACTTTTTTTAGCATGGATGGTTTGATGATCGGCATCAGAATGAATGTAAGAGCTTTTGTACTGATCACCGGCTTTGCAGCCATCAGCACAGAAATGAAGAACCCAACCATCAAAATGATTTTGTATAACCGTGGGTTTGCGAATCTTTACCAGGCTTTAAACCTGGCATTCTCCACACTTCCTTCCGTTATTGAATATATGTCTGCTAAAAACAACAAAAGTGGCATTCGGCGTTTTTCCTTCCGGCAAATTTTTTCTGCCGCAGAAAGCCTGCTTGCAGATTTTAAAGAGGAAAATGAACACAAACCCGCGGTTGTAATCATAACGGGTGCGATCGGCGAAGGAAAGACCAGTTTTGCCGCTGATGTTGTTGGTCTGCTAAAAAGAAAAAGGATACCGGTTTCGGGATTCCTGTCGGTTGGCATTCAAAACCATGGAGAACGAACGGGGTTTAAGCTCAAAAGCTTGTCAGGAGATACCTCAATGTTGCTTTGCAGCACGGAGAAAAACCCGGGCTGGCAAAATTTTGGCAGGTATTCCTTCAATCCGGAGGCATTGCAAAAAGGGAGGGAACTGATTTTAGATGCGACTGCACAGAAGGGGAAGTCCATTCTTTTAATTGATGAAGTTGGTCCTCTTGAGATCAACGATTCGGGATGGGCTGATGGCATTAAACAATCTTTAAACAAAAGGGATGTTCTCCACTGCTGGGTGGTTCGCAAGTCGCTGGTGCAGCAGATTGCCCGGAAATGGAATGTGGGTGATGTTTATATTGCTGATATCAGATCGGAAACACCTGAGGATGTGTATTCTCTTATGGTCAGATTATATGATCGTAAGTAAATTTGGTTATCCTGTTATTTTGTAATGGAACACGGATGAAACAGATGCGACGGATTTACACGGATAAATTCCAATCCGCGGTTATCTGCTGGATCCGCATTATCCGCGTGCCATATGTTTTTACAGAACACGGATGACACCGATGCGACGGATTTGCGCTGATTTTTAT
>SLNX01000094.1 GCA_007132825.1 Bacteroidales bacterium
GATGTATGAGGTTATGACCAGTTTATGCAGCTTTTTCATGATAATTTGGCATCTAAAGGAATAACCTTTTTAATAGCAGCTTATTGTGTTTTGTTGAAAAGTGTTGCAGATGCTTGCGCTGTTGGCATCACAAGCAGATCGTTTACATTGACATGTTTTGGAAGTGTGGCGACAAAAAAGATCACCTCTGCGACATCATGCCCTGTTAAAGGCTGGTAAACTGTATATACATTTTGCGCCCTTTCCTGATCTCCATGAAAGCGAACGACAGAAAATTCTGTTTCTGTAGCACCCGGACTTACCAAACTGACTTTGATTCCATAAGGTAGCAAATCCATCCGCATCCCTTTGGTTAAAGCAGATACAGCATGTTTTGTGGCACAATAAACATTGCCTTTCGGATAGGTTTCTACACCGGCAATGGATCCAATATTGATTATATGACCGCCTCCTTTTTCTTTCATCAGCGGTATCACCGCTTTACTGACATAAAGCAGGCCTTTTAGATTGGTGTCAATCATTTGATCCCAATCGCTATCAGAACCTTCGTCGATGCCTGATAGTCCGAGTGCCAGACCTGCATTATTGATAAGTATATCAATGCTTTTCCAGTGAAAAGGCAGTTTATTAACAGCTTGATAAACATCCTCTTTTTTTGTAACGTCAAGCTTTAATACGTGTGTAGCGATCTTGTAATCATTTTCGAGTTTTGTTCTTAACTCCTGCAGCCGTTCTTCCCGGCGCCCGGCTAAGATCAACTGATGACCTGCTTGCGCAAATCTTTCAGCGCAAGCATAGCCAATGCCACTGGTAGCACCGGTTATAAAAATCGTTTTTGAAGCCATGGTTGATGCAATTTCAGACCTGCGAATATTTATTCAAAGATAAAGCATATTTGTCAAAGAACCATTCTCCGGAATGGCACCTTGTTGGATGAGCTTACACTGTATTTGTTGCCAGAATTAATTATGATGGTACTAAGGGTTCTCTAACTGACGAGACACTAAAACCGAATGGCAATTCCGGCATTTAAATAGGAAACACCGTAGCCAATTTCACCAAAAACAGCAATGCGTTCAGCGAAATAGTAGCGTCCACCTGCATACAAGGAATAGATAAATCCACCTCCTTGAGCTGAAACCTGGGTTTGATTGGAGCCAAATGCGGATGAAATAACAACGTTGGCCGCCAGCATAATCCCGCCATAGGTATCTAACTGTTCAACAATCGGATAATGGAGGCTGGCACGTCCGCCAAAAACCAGGTAATTGTAATCCCATCCCCAGTTAACATTTCTTAGCTGGTACCTTGATGCAGCATAACCTACATAACCACCCACACCAAGAGTCATGTCTTCAGTTATAAAATCATCTTGAATACCCAATTCGAAGGATGCGCTTACAGGAGGAACACGCATCGAATAGTACCTGCCCCGGTAAAGTGAAGTACCGAGACCCAAACCAATATTGAGAACCATATCACCTTCCCGGAAAACGGGTTCTACAAGGTTTCCGGACCGATTGCTTTCAAAAGTGTCTGCTGAAGCAGGAAAAACGAAAATCACTTGGATTAAAGCGAAAAAAATAATCAAAAATAGCTTTTTCATAATATAAACTGTTTTTATGGTTTAACTGTTTGAGCTGTTTGTTCGCAATGCCGGCTAAAATAAAGCCAAAACAAACTACAAAATAAATCATAATATTTCACTTGTAGTTAAAAATAATTCCCTAAATTTGCACTCCATTTTGACGCAGATAAAAATAACACAAAAAAATAGCGTGATGAATAAGTCGGAGATCATGAACTATGTTCAGGATACATTAACAGAAAAAAGGGAGTGGCCAGCATTCCAGGCCGGTGACAATGTTACGGTGCATTACAAGATCAAAGAGGGAAACAAGGAACGTATCCAGCCTTTCCAGGGTGTTGTGATTCAACGCCGAGGCAGTGGCAGTACCGAAACATTCACTGTAAGGAAGATTTCAGGAAACATTGGTGTTGAAAGGGTGTTTCCCGTTCATTCGCCCTTTATTGAAAAAATTGTACTCAACCGTCGCGGCCTTGTTCGCCGTGCACGTATCTTTTACTTGCGTAAATTGCGTGGTAAGAAAGCCCGCATTAAGGAGCGCAGGATAAAGTAATTTGATTTTAAACGCAAGATCATGAAAAGCCCTTTTAAATTAAGGGCTTTTTTTATATTTTCGCATTCAGACTGAAATCATATCTTAACAATAAATCTATAACCATCAAATAAATAATCATGGCAATGAAAAAATTGATCGAATGTGTTCCAAACTTCAGTGAAGGTAAGGATATGGGCATCATAAAAAGCATTACTGCTGAAATTGAGGCTGTTGACGGTGTTAAACTTCTTGATGTGGATCCCGGACAGGCAACCAACCGCACCGTTGTAACGATGGTTGGCACACCCGATGAGGTTGTTGAAGCAGCTTTCAGGGCGGTAAAAAAAGCCTCAGAGCTGATTGATATGCGCAAGCATAAGGGTGCGCATCCCCGTATGGGTGCCACTGATGTATGTCCGCTTGTTCCTGTGGCAAATATTACGATGGAAGAAACAGTAGAATATGCCCATAAACTCGCAAAACGGATCGGAGAGGAGTTGGGAATATCCGTTTATTGCTATGAAAATGCCGCTTTAAAGCCGGACAGAAAGAACCTTGCCAACTGCCGCAGTGGTGAGTATGAAGGAATGGCAGAAAAAGTAACCAAGCCGGAATGGAAACCCGATTTCGGTCCGGCTAAACTCAATGAAAAGAGTGGTGTTACAGCTGTAGGTGCACGTGACTTCCTGGTTGCCTATAACATAAACCTCAATACCACTTCCACCCGGCGTGCCAATGCCATCGCCTTTGACGTACGCGAAAAAGGACGTGTGAAACGTTCAGGCCATCCCCTGACCGGAAAGATCGTGAAGGATGAAAAAGGGGATCCTGTTTACATCCCTGGAACGTTGAAAGCGGTCAAAGGGATCGGCTGGTTCATAGAAGAGTATGGTGTTGCCCAGATTTCGATGAACCTGACCAATATCAGCATTACTCCCGTACATGTGGCTTTCGATGAGGTTTGTAAAAAGGCAGATGCAAGAGGTGTTCGTGTTACCGGATCAGAGCTTGTTGGGCTGGTGCCGCTGAAAGCGATGCTGGATGCCGGAAAATATTTCCTTGCAAAACAGCAGAGAAGCCTTGGAGTATCCGAGTCGGAGCTGATTAAGATTGCCGTGAAGTCAATGGGACTGGATGAACTCAAGCCTTTTAATCCCAAAGAGAAAATTATTGAATACCTGATCGCTGAAGATGAGGGGACGAAGCTGGTTGATATGACTGTCACTGGCTTTGCGGATGAAACAGCCAGCGAATCACCTGCCCCCGGCGGTGGATCGGTTTCAGCTTATGTAGCTGCCCTTGGCGTATCGCTCGGCACAATGGTGGCCAATCTTTCGTCGCACAAAAGGGGATGGGATGAACGTTGGGAGGAATTCAGCAAGGTGGCTGAAAAAGGGCAGGCTATCAAAGAGGAGTTGCTTTATCTCGTTGATGAAGACACACGATCTTTCAACCGTATCATGGATGCATTCGGACTTCCGAAAAAGACCGAAGAGGAAAAGAAAGCACGCAAACAAGCCATCGAAGAGGCTACAAAATATGCCATCCAGATCCCCTTTCGGGTAATGAAAAAGGCCTATGAGTCAATGGAGGTGATGGAGGAAATGGTGGAAAAAGGAAACCCCGCCTCTGTAACCGATGCTGGTGTTGGCGCACTATGTGCCCGCACAGCCGTGATCGGAGCTTTCATGAACGTCAAAATCAATGCAGAAGGACTTGAGGATAAAGCTTTCTTTGAAAAAATCTACCAGGAAGGCCTTGAAATTGAAACCGCTGCCATTAAAAAAGAGACGGAAATCATCAAACAGGTGGAGAAGAAGATCAAGGGTGCGTGA
>SLNX01000031.1 GCA_007132825.1 Bacteroidales bacterium
GGCAACTTCAATGCACATCATGCAGCTTATCCTGAAACGGATTGGGTCAATTTCGCTGATCAGTTTGTATCTGACCTTGGCCTCAAAAGATCTGCGATTACTACGCAAATTGATCATTACGACAGGCTTTCTGCTATTTTTGACAACCTGAAAAGGATCTGCAGCATCCTTATTGACCTCGACCGCGACTGCTGGACATACATCTCCATCAATTATTTCAAGCAAAAGATTAAAAAAGGTGAAGTTGGCTCCTCAGCGATGCCGCATAAGGTAAACCCAATCGATTTTGAGAATGCGGAAGGCAATGCAGGTATCGCCATTGCACTATTTGAACATCTGTCGGCCAAACTTCCGGTTAGCCGGCTGCAGCGAGATCTTACCGACTCCACTGTTTCCAGAAGCATCGGCATGGCAGTTGCACACATGCTGATTGCCATAAAGAGCACACTCAGAGGACTAAATAAGATCACAATCAACACCCAAAAGTTAGAAAAAGATCTGGAAGACAATTATGCAGTTGTTGCCGAGGCGATACAAACCATTTTGAGAACACTCGGCCATCCGGAACCTTATGAGGCATTAAAGGAGCTCACCCGGAGAAGCAATAAGATCACAAAAAATGAGGTTGATATTTTTATTGATGGCTTGGAAATTGCTGAATCGGAAAAAGTTCGCCTTAAAAAGATCACTCCACTTAATTACACAGGAATAATCCCGGATACGGATGCAAAGCTATAAGAAAATCCTTCGTTACATTTTCCCTTATTGGGCAAGGATCACGTTGAATATTGTGTTCAACTTTCTTTCTGTGGTATTCTCGCTTTTCAGCCTCACCATGGTGATCCCCTTTCTCACCATTCTTTTTCAAACCCAGAAAGACTACTATGAGCTGATGCCGCTGAGGCTTGATTTCGATGTAATCATCAACAATTTTTATTACTACCTCCACCTGCTCATCGAAAACCGCGGCGAAATGGCTGCTCTGATTTTTATCAGTGCACTGGTTGTTGTTACAAGCCTGCTGAAGAACCTCTTTAAGTACCTTGCATTGTATCATCTTGCACCGGTAAGAAATGGCGTTGTAAAGGATATCCGCAATGATGTCTACCAAAAAACACTTGACCTGCCTTTGTCTTACTTTTCGCAGGGCAGGAAGGGAGACCTGATCAGCAGGATGACCAATGATGTATACCAGATTGAGATCAGCATCATCAGCTCAATGGCAATGATTTTCCGGGATCCGATGACCATCCTCGTTTATATTGGATGGTTGCTCGTAATCAGTCCACAATTGACGCTATTTGTATTGATTTTATTGCCTGTAGCAGGATTCGTAATCGGGCGCATTGCACGTTCGCTGAAACCAACAGCCCTGAAAAGCCAAAGCAAGCTCGGTGTTATCCTTTCGGTAATGGAGGAGACTTTATCAGGGTTACGGGTGATCAAAGCTTTCAATGCTGAAAAGAAAATGCGTGGCCGCTTTCTAAGCTTGAACAGTTTATATACCAGGATCATGAACAAGCTTTACAGGCGCCAGGATCTGGCTTCTCCTGTGAGTGAATTCCTGGGGACCACCGTATTTATTACCATTATGTTTTTTGGTGGTACGATGGTACTAACCGGGGGGGCAGTTCTTGCTCCTGAAATTTTCATCGGTTATCTGGCTGTTTTTTCACAGATTATCCAGCCATCAAAAAACTTTTCAAAAGCTTGGTATAATATTCAGAAAGGGATGGCATCGGCCGAACGAATTGATAATGTACTCGCTGCTGATGTTTCCATTCAGGATGCTGAAGATGCCATTGCAAAAAAAGATTTTGCTTCGGATATCTCTTTTCACAATGTTTCATTCCGTTACGAGGAGGCACCTGTACTTCAAAACATCAATCTCAAAATAATAAAGGGACAAAAGATTGCTTTAGTTGGCCAATCGGGTGCCGGTAAATCAACCCTTGTTGATCTGATTCCGCGCTTTTATGACATTGAAGAAGGTCTGATCTCAATTGACGGCATTCCTTTAAAGAAAATCAAAATCAAGGATATTCGCGGCTTGATGGGCAATGTGAACCAGGAACCGATCCTGTTTAACGACACATTTTACAATAACATCGCCTTTGGTGCGACCGATGCAACGGAGGATGAAGTGGTGCAAGCAGCAAAAATTGCAAATGCACATGAGTTCATTTCCCAGTCGCCGCTCGGCTACTTTACAAACATTGGCGATCAGGGCAACAAGCTTTCCGGGGGGCAACGACAGCGGATCAGCATAGCCAGGGCCATTCTCAAAAATCCACCGATCCTGATACTTGACGAAGCAACGTCATCCCTTGACACTGAATCGGAAAAACTGGTTCAGGAGGCATTGATGAACGTCATGCAAAATCGCACTTCCATCGTAATCGCTCACAGGCTTTCAACCATCATTAACGCCGATTTGATATGTGTAATGCACGAAGGCAAGATTGTTGAAACCGGCACGCACAGCGAGCTACTGGAGAAAAAGGGGATATACAGAAAGTTGCATGGCTTGCAAATGTTTTCCTGATCTTCGAAAACCGAGACCGCGAATTATTTGTATCTTTGCGTGAACTCTTTTATTAATATTTACACAGTTAAAAAATGCGTTATCTTCGTTTTCTTTCCATTTTTATTTTTTCCAGTCTTTTTATCAGCAATCACATACAAGCCCAGGATCCGCTTCCAAAATGGATGACGGAAGAGGAAAAAAGCATTTATCCGGATTATCTTGAAAGCCTTATGCTTTCAAAATCGGGAAAAGCTCCGGACACGCCTCCACGCGCACCTGGAGAGTATGAAGAGGCAATGGGGGTAATCGTAACGTGGGCTGCTTACAGCCACGAATTAAGAGAGATCGTTCGTTACGCCTCAGATGCTGTAATGGTATACATCATTACCGATAATGTAAGTGGTGTTCAGAACTTTCTAATTAATGGAGGGGTCTCGCTCGACAACATCACTTTTGTGCAGGCACCTTTTAATTCTGTCTGGGTAAGGGATTACGGTCCGCAAAGCGTTTACCTGTCAGATGGGGATGAACTGGCATTCATTGACTGGACATACAACCGGCCCCGTCCGCAAGACAATCAGATTCCGGATTTCATGGCCGGATTTCTTGGTTTGCCGATATATGACATGGCATATCAGACAACGCCAGTTACTGCTACCGGTGGCAACTTCATGGCCGACGGACATGGTACCGGTTTTTCATCAAAACTGATACTTACAGAGAATTCAAGTTTAACAGAAGCGCAAATCGACCAGGTCTTTTATGAGTACAAAGGGATTGAAACCTATATCAAAATGGATGAGCTCCCCTACGATAATATCTCCCACCTCGACATGCACATGAAGCTGCTGGATGATGAAACACTGCTTGTCGGAGAGTTTCCCACAGGCATATCCGATGGCCCGTATATTGAGGCAAATCTGAATTACCTCCTCAGCAATTACAACACCCCCTATGGGCGCCCTTACAATGTCGTCAGAGTGCCCATGGCACCCAGCCCGACAGGCAATTATCCGCCTAATGCCCATTACAGGACCTATACAAATTCTGTAATACTTAACAATGTGGTCTTGGTTCCCACATATGGCTCCTATCTTGACAGTGATGCCCTTTCCATTTATGAAGAGGCAATGCCAGGCTACCAGATCGTAGGGATCAACATGAACAATGTGATTCCTGCAAGCGGAGCCATACATTGCATTACGAGAGAAATTGCCGCAAACGATCCCATTTTTATTGCCCATGCCGCCATCAGACCTGAGGATGTAGCCATGGGGAATCAGAAAATAAGTGCTTATATCACGAATGCCTCAGGAATTGACAAGGCAGAGGTGTTCTGGACCATTGATCCCGATGCCGGATTTAACAGTCTGGATATGGTACTTGAAAATGACACCTTTTATGCACATATCCCTGTACAATCCTGCGAAA
>SLNX01000161.1 GCA_007132825.1 Bacteroidales bacterium
ACGAACAACCTAGAATGACTGAATAATCGTGAAGAAATCATCTGCCTTCAGCGATGCCCCACCAATTAAACCACCATCTACATCTTTTTGGGCAAATAGTTCTGCAGCATTCTTTGCATTACAGCTACCTCCATAAAGAATTGTCATTTCTTCAGCGGTTTTCTTTGAATAATGGTCATTGATCAGCTCACGCAGATAAGCGTGCATCTCCTGGGCTTGTTCAGGGCTAGCAGTTTGTCCTGTTCCTATTGCCCAAACAGGTTCGTATGCAATAATGATGTTCTTTACCTCCTGTTCATCCATCCAGAAAACTCCTTTTTTGAGCTGTTCTGAAACAAGCTGAAAGTGCTTTCCGGTTTCGCGGTCAGGCAGCATTTCACCACAACAGTATACCGGTGTCAAACCGTTTTTCACGGCCAGTGCGATTTTCTTTGCCAGCAGCTCATCATCCTCGTTGAAATGGATTCGTCTTTCTGAGTGTCCGATCAGTGTATGGGTTCCTCCCAGGGAGCGTACCATAAGCGGGGAGACCTCTCCGGTAAAAGCTCCTTTTTCTTCCTGGTGGATGTTTTGCACACCAACCGCTACCCCTTCATAGTTTCTAAACACCTCCAGAACGCGGCTCAGGTAAACGTTTGGGGGGAAAAGGAGTATCTGGGGCAATCCATTCGGAATTTTTGGGTCTTTTGTGTCCAGCTGATGATCGATTTTCACTTTCAGTTCATTGGCCAATGTCAATGCTTCTTCAGCAGAAAGGTTCATTTTCCAGTTTCCGGCAACTATTTTTTTTCTCATGGCAATATCTTTTATATCCGTTTAAATGAATCTGTAAAGTTACAATTATTATTGAAGGCGAACCCGTGGGTCCAGCCAGGCATAGAGGATGTCAACAAAAATGTTTACCAGCACGAGTACCACTGAGATAAGCAGGACGGCACCCATAAGCACCGGAAAATCATAATGCTCAAGTGCATCCACAACCACAACGCCTATTCCCTTCCAGTCGAATACATATTCAACAAAAACAGCTCCTGCCATCAATGAGGCAAACCATCCTGATATGGCTGTTATCACAGGGTTCATGGCATTTTTCATCGCATGACGCGTGATGATCCGGTATTCCGGCAAACCTTTGGCACGTGCTGTTCGGATGTAGTCAAGTGCCATCACCTTTTTCAGGGAGCTTCTTGTCAGCTCGGTCACTATCGCAAGTGGCCTGATGCCGAGCGTAATCGCGGGCAAGATAATGTTCTTGAGCGACATGTATTCACCCCGGCCAAAATCGTCTACTTCCATTAACGAACCGGTCATATTCAGACCGGTATAATCTCCAAGCAGGTATGCAAAGACCCAGGCAATGATTATGGCTGCAAAAAAGGAGGGCAGCGACATACCCAAAACGGAGAAAATGAGTGCACTCCGGCCGAGCATTGCGCTCCTTTGCAATGCAATGAAGGTTCCCAGCATCACCCCAAGAATCATAGCAAACAGGATAGACACCGAAGCCAGTAACAAAGTATTGGGAAATGCTGTGATCAGGATATCCGTTACACTGCGGTTACTCTGGTAGGAACGTCGCAAATAGGGTTTTTTGACAACAAGGGAATGCTTTCCCGTATTTATGATCTTTTGATAATCGTATGATTCAGGATCAAGATAGATCAGGCTTCGCGGATCATCTACACGATGCACACTGATTATGGATATATCATTCAGGTAGTGAAGATATTGCTTGTGGATCGGCCTGTCGAGTCCGAGTTCCTTGCGGATCGACTCAACCGAGGCAAGGTCAGCCCGCTGGCCAAGCATCATGCGTGCCGGATCGCCGGGCAGTATCGTAAAGAGGATAAAAACCACGGTAACAACGCCAAATAGCACCAGCAGGCCATAAGCAAATCGTCTGGTAAGGAATTTTAGCACTGTGCAGTTTATTTTGTTATTGAATCAGGACTCAAGTTCAAGTTTGATGAGAGAGAAAACAGCGTAATTGATGATGTCATAATAATTGGCATCTATCCCTTCAGAAAAGCTGGCAATGCCTTTATTATCCTCTATCTGTTTTACACGAAGGAGTTTCATCAGGATAATATCCGCCAATGATGACACCCTCATTTCGCGCCAGGCTTCACCATAATCATGATTCTTGTCATGCATGAGCCGCCTGGCTTTTTCAAAAAAGCTGTCATAGTGCTCCTGCGCCTGGTCGTGTTGCATGTCTGCCTGATCGCTTGTACCCAGCTCCATTTGCACCAATGCCATAATTGAATAATTTACGATCCCGATAAATTCAGGGACAATACCTTCAATGATTTTTTGCTTACCTTTGCTCTGCAATGAGCGTATCCTTTGTGCTTTTATGTAAATTTGGTCTGTGAGTGAGGGTGGCCTCAAAATCCGCCAGGCGCTCCCATAGTCCTGCATTTTTTTCACAAAGACATCTTTGCACATCTCCTGGATGGCAGTATATTGCTGGTCGGTTTTTGTCATTTCGCTCATGGCTGTTGAAAAATTTCTAAAGCAGTGGATCACATGGCTAAAGATACATTTTTTTGCCCAAAGAAGACCCTAAATTTCAGGGGCAAAATTAAGAATTTATCGGTACCATTGGTTATGGGCGTTATGAATTTAACGCCCGATTCCTTTTATGATGGCGGCAGATACCGTAATCCCATGGATGCCATAAGGCGTGCAGAGCAGATTTTAAGCGAAGGGGGAGACATTATCGATATGGGTGCAGCGTCAACCCGTCCGGGTGCCGGTATGGTAGACCCTGCTGAAGAGCAGCAACGGTTAATGCCCGCACTAAAGGCAGTACGCAAACAATTTCCCGGAGCAATTATTTCTATCGACACTTACCATGCCAGCACTGCAAGAATGGCACTTGACCAGGGTGCACACATGATCAATGATATTTCCTCCGGTCGTTTTGATGCTTCTATGTTTACGACCATTGCTGAATATCGCGTACCTTATGTGATCATGCACATGCTCGGCACCCCTGAAAACATGCAGTTAAATCCAGGCTACAAAAACCTTATCAAAGACATTGCTGGTTTTTTCTCTGAAAAGGTGATGCTTTTGAAGCAAATGGGAATCAGTGACCTGATTATTGATCCAGGCTTTGGGTTTGGGAAAACCATTGAAGACAATTACCGGCTGATGGCGGGTCTTGATTACTTTTCAATATTCGGACTGCCAGTTATGGTAGGAATTTCAAGAAAATCAATGATCAATAAGTTATTGAAAACCAATCCAGAGGATGCATTAAACGGATCAACCGTCCTGAACACCATTGCACTTAAAAAGGGGGCACAGATTCTCAGGGTGCATGATGTGAAAGAAGCTGTTGAAGCAATAAAAATCATCAGTTATTTAAAAAGTAATACTGAAAAATAGTATTTTAGCTTCAAAGAGATACCAATTATGATGCCTCCGCTTGTTTTCGGCTTTATTCAGATCAGATTCCTCGACATTCTTGATGTACTTCTGGTTGCTGTCCTTTTTTACCAGCTTTATATTCTTATTCGCGGCACCGGTGCGATGAACATATTCCTGGGAATTCTCTCCATCTATGTGATATGGTGGCTGGTGCGAATTTTTGAAATGGAATTGTTAACGGCCATCCTGGGACAATTCATATCGGTAGGTGTACTTGCGCTGATCATTGTTTTTCAACCAGAAATACGTAAGTTTCTTTTGGTACTGGGAAAAAGGAGCATCATCAACAGGGGGTCCAGGGACTTTTTCAAAGGTCTTTGGGCTACTGAGCATGACGATGATCTGAACATTCCTCCCATCGTAAATGCGCTTGAAAGTCTGTCGGAGCAAAAAACCGGTGCCCTGGTTGTCATTACCAGGAAAAATGAACTGGAGTCTTTTCTTGAAACAGGTCAAAAGATGGATGCCCAAATATCTGAACAGCTCCTGGGTTCCATTTTTTATAAAAACAGCCCGTTGCACGACGGTGCGGTAATCATTACCAACAACAGGATCAGGGCTGCGCGTTGCGTATTGCCGGTTTCTGAAGTGAAGCGGTTTCCCATATCACTTGGGTTAAGACACAGGGCAGCTTTGGGTGTAACAGAGCAATCAGATGCCATAGCACTGGTTGTAAGCGAACAAACTGGAAAAATCTCCTGGTGCATGGCCGGGGAGATACGCCGCAACATCAGACCATTACAGCTAAAAGAGCTTCTTGCCAAAGAATTATTATCAGACGAGGATCAGGACAAGGAGCAAAAACAAAAATGGTCTCTGATTAAGGCATTCCTCAAAAGAAAGAATAATAATGATACTATTGGCTGACAGTGGAAGTACGAAAACAGACTGGGTGCTTCTGGACAACGGTCTCGAAATTGAATCGTTCAGAACAAATGGGCTTAATCCTTATTTTGTTCACACAGAAGATGTAATTGCCATTTTAAACAGGCAGCTGTCGCAATCTGAAAAAATCATAAAGGTAAAAAATGTATATTTCTATGGCGCAGGATGTTCTTCTGACGAAAAGAAAAAAGTGATCGGTGATGCCCTGGACCGGTTTTTCCCAGAGTCGCACAACATAGTTGCACACGACATGCTTGCTGCAGCGCGTGCACTTTTTGGCAATGAACCCGGCATCGCATGCATACTTGGTACCGGATCCAACTCATGTGTTTATGACGGAAGCAAGATTACGAGGTCATTGTTCTCACTTGGGTATATGTTTGGTGATGAAGGTAGCGGTGCCCATCTGGGCAAAACATTCATTGCTTCCTATTTAAAGAAAACGGCTCCAAAAGATGTGATGGATGCTTTTTATAATCATTACCAGCTTTCTGACGAGGAGATACTTACCCATATTTACCGGAAAGCGAACCCAAACAGATTTCTGGCATCATTCACCCATTTTCTGAAGAAAAACGAGGAGCATCCATTCGTCTCCAACCTGGTTGTTAACTGTTTTGAAGCTTTTTTCCGGGAACAGGTTTTGAAATATCCCGAAAAAGGAGATTTCCCCATCGGGTGTATCGGTTCCGTTGCCTTTCATTTCCAGGAGTTATTCAAGGCAGCAGCCAGTAAGTTCGGCCTGCATTCAAATCTGTTCCAGGTTTCACCCATGGAGGGTTTAATCAGGTTCCACAAGCATTAATGTAATCTAGAATTTTCTGTACTTCCTGAGGTTCAAAGGTTTTATAATCAGCAGACTTATTAAACCATGTCAACTGCCTTTTGGCATATCTTCGTGTGTTTGTTTTGATCTTTTCAATTGCGGTATAAAGGGGGTATCTGCCTGACATCCAACAAAAAAGCTCTTTGTACCCAACTGTGTTCAAGGCATTCAAATTGCGATGGGGATAAAGTTGCAGCATCTCCTCAATCAGCCCATGTTTTATCATGGTAACAACCCGTGCATTGATCCTTTGAAACAACTCCTGCCGTGGCCGGTTCACCAGAATCTTGACAATTTTAAAGGGGCGCTCTGTTTGTTTGGATTTGCGAAATTCAGAAAAGGGCTTTCCTGAAGCAAGGTATATTTCAAGGGCGCGCAAGATCCGTTTATGGTTTGCAGGGTCAACCTCAGCGTGGTATTTCGGGTCTACCCTGTTCAGCCATTGCCTGATGCCTGTCAGCCCTAAATTCTCGTATACCTCCTGCACTTTTTTTCTTATGGAAGGGTCGGGGTCGGGCATTTCGTCAATACCGTGACAAAGTGTATCGATATATAATCCTGAGCCACCCACCAGAAGCGCAAAGTCTGAATGCTGAAAAAGTGCTTCAATAGTGTGTAAAGCTTGTTTTTCAAACATCGACACATTGTAATAATCAAAAATTGAAAGATGCCCGATGAGGTAATGGGGCACAGCTTTAAGAACATTCGGAGAAGGTGCAGCGGTACCGATGGATATTTCCCTGTAGAACTGCCGGGCATCAGAAGAAACGATGGCCGCATTTAGTTTTTGGGCCAGACTTATGCTCAGGTCGGTCTTTCCAACGGCCGTTGGACCTGCAATTACAACCAGGCATTTATTCTTCATTTAAAAGGTCTTCAGGAGAATCACCCGATTCCTCATTATAAAAATTTACATCGTCGATCTGGTCAAGTCCGGAGATATCTTCCGGGGCGACCTCATCATCATCAAAAGAAAAATCCATCTGTGTTTCAACGCCGGGAATCTGCTTAGGTGTTGCTGTTAGTTCACGAGGTACCGGACCTTCTGATCTGTTGAAGCGGGGGTATGTTTGCTGCTTATCCTCAGGAAGAATCTTTAGCAACTCCAGATAAAAAGTCCATTTGTTCAGGTAATCATAAAGGAAAATCAAGCGCTGATGGGGATCATCTATAAAATCCTTTAACTCGCTTTTATGCATGACTGCCTTTGTTTCTGCGCCAATTCTTTCATCATCATCCATATCACTGGTCTCCGGCTCCGCAGTATTTTTTCCCTGATCAATAAGTTTGATCTCTTGAGTTTTTCGGTAGCGATGATCGCAAATGAAAAAAGAGGCAAGCATTCCCGGGTCGAGGCCAAGGTTACCGAGTATGGCCTGGTGAAAATCTTCAAACGTCTGGTCGGCGCGAAGCTCAATCTCCCGAAGGAAATCATCCTGATCTTCAAATCGAACCTTAAATCTGTAAATCAGCATATGTTATAAATGATTCTGCTTTTCAATACTATTCCCAAAGGCAAAAGTAATAAATTTTGCATCCAAAAAAGCTTAATCGATCACCTTCAAACCAAGTTTGCGACCCTCCTCCAGCATCAATTCCAATGCTTCTTCCCTGTTATTATTAATATCCCCTTCGAGGATCGCCTCCCTGATGGCGGTTTTTATCAGGCCTACCTCTTTTGATGGGGGTATGCCGAATGATTTCATAATATCTTCACCCGACACGGGAGGTTGCCAGTTGCGCAGCCGGTCTTTTTCTTCCGTTTGCCTGAGCTTTGTTCGCACCATTTCAAAATTAGCGAGAAAGCGCTTTACTTTGTCGGGATTTCCGGATGTGATGTCCGCTTCACAAAGCATCATCAAATCATCAATGTCATCACCGGCCTCAAAAAGAAGGCGTCTTAATGCGCTATCGGTAACGATCTCCTCTACAAGGGCAATCGGACGCAAATGAAGCAACACCAGTTTCTGTACGTAACGCATCTTCTCATTCATCGGCAGTTTCAGACGTTTAAAAATTTGCTTCACCATTTTTTGTCCGACAAACTCATGTCCGTGAAAGGTCCAACCGGTGTCTTTATCAAACCGTTTGGTTTGCGGTTTGGCAATGTCATGAAGCAATGCAGCCCATCTTAGCCATAGGTCATTTGTGCGCATGGCCAATTTGTCAAGGACCTGCATCGTATGGTAAAAATTATCTTTGTGAGCTTTCCCGTCAACCACTTCAACCCCGTGCAAATCGTCAACCTCAGGGAAGAAATGCTGCAGCAGACCTGAAGCGCGCAGCGTCTTAATACCCTTACCTGGTGTATCAGAAAGCATGATCTTGTTGAATTCATCCATGATCCTTTCAATGGAAACAATCTGCAAGCGATGGGCATTCTTCTGTATTGCCCTGAATGAATTTTGCTCAATTTCAAAATCAAGCTGAACGGCAAACCTGACCGCACGCATCATTCGCAACGGATCATCAGAATAGGTCACATCGGGGTCCAAAGGCGTTCTTATCACGCCAGCCTTTATGTCATCGAGGCCACCAAACAGATCGATCACGGTGCCGTAATCCTGTTTGTTTAAGCTGATCGCCAATGAGTTTATGGTAAAATCACGTCTGTGAATATCATCTTTTAGTGTGCCATCTTCCACAATTGGCTTGCGTGAATCTTCGCGGTATGATTCCTTTCGCGCTCCAACAAACTCAATCTCGTAGCCCTGATAATTGAGCATGGCGGTACCAAAGTTTTTATATACTTTTAAGTGTCTGCGCCTGCCAAATTGTTCAGCAACCATTGCAGCAAGTTCTACTCCGCTTCCCACCACTACAATGTCGATATCCGACGAAGGTCTCTCCAGGTAAAGGTCACGGACCCATCCACCTACAACATAAACAGGCTTCTGAAGTTTTGCGGCAACTTCCGAAACTGTTTTCAAAACAATGTTATTCAGATGTTCTTTCAAAAAATAAAAATTTTATCGAAATCAATTTCTCAATACCCTGATCTCACCATTGGCATCTATCTTCACGATGGTAGAAGGTTTCGGTCGCGTTATGATATTCTGTTCGATTGGTACAATGTAATCAACCGACTCCTTGATCTGATCAGATACAGCCCTGTAAGAGAAGGGCAGCGATCCGCCACTGATGTTTGCAGAGGTTGAAACAATGGGTCTGTTAAAAGCTTCCAGCAGCTCCTGGCAAAAGGGATGATCCGGAATCCGTATTGCTACCGATCCATCATCAGCAATCACATTCCTTGCAAGGTTCCTCCCGTCCGGATAAATAATGGTCAGCGGTTCGGAAATGCTTGATTGGAGTTCCAGGGCAATGTAAGGAACCTCTTTTACATATTTTTCAAGCATCTCAAGATTGCTGACAAGAATAATGAAAGACTTGTCTGCTATCCGTTCCTTGATCCGGTAAACTTTATCGACAGCCTTGGCATTGGTGGCGTCGCAACCAAGGCCCCATATTGTATCGGTTGGATACAATATGGTACCTCCACGCATCATCACGGAAACAATTTCCTCCAAATGATAATCCTTACTCATATGCAAAACAATCAAACAATTTTAAAAATAAAACTATAATCCGAAACAATTGCAATATCTGCTTTTACATAAGCTTGCGCCCTGCAAAAATAAGCTTTAAGATAAGGTCTGAAAAAAATATTTTTAAAAATTATGGGATAATGAACATATTCCAATAACTTTCAAGACGTTAGAAAAAAGATGACGAGATGTTGGTCATACTTGCACGCCATGGGTCCTTAAAGCGTCGTTGAGGCTTGTTTTCCTATCGGTGCTTTCCTTTCTTTTCCCGATAATCAGCGCACAAGGCACGTAATAGGTACCTGCCGCGAATTTCTTTGGCAAACTGCCCGGGATCACCACTGAACGCTCCGGAACATATCCCTGGAATTCTTTCACTTCATTTCCGCTAACATCAAGAATACGGGTTGATGCAGTAAGTACTACATTGGCCCCCAATACTGCCTCCTTACCGACACGAACGCCTTCAACTACAATCGATCTTGATCCGATAAAAGCGTAGTCCTCGATTATGACAGGAGCCGCCTGGACCGGTTCGAGAACACCCCCGATGCCCACTCCCCCGCTAAGATGAACCCCTTTACCAATTTGGGCACAACTTCCCACTGTGGCCCAGGTGTCGACCATGCTTCCGCTGCCAACGTAAGCCCCAATGTTCACATATGAGGGCATCATAATAACATCTTTATCCAGAAATGCACCATATCTTGCAATGGCATGGGGTACTACGCGCACACCAAGTTTTTCGTAACCTTTCTTAAGGGGGATCTTGTCATGAAACTCCAAAGGCCCGGCTTCCATCGTTTCCATTTTACGGAGTGGAAAATACAGTATAACAGCCTTCTTTACCCAGTCATTCACCCTCCATTTCCCATCGGCTTCTTCCGCGACCCGCAATTTTCCTTTATCCAAATACTCAATCGCATCAACAATTGCCGCCTGATGCGACTCCTGCTCCAGCAGTTCACGATGCTCCCAGGTCTCCTCAATTTTTGTCTTTAAGTCATTCATGTAGCGGTGGTTTAGTTGTTTAGAGTTTAGAGTTTAGAGTTTAGAGTTTAGGGTTTAGGGTTTAATCATGTTAGATGTTAGAGGTTAGAGGTTTGAGGTTTGAGGTTGGATTTTTATTTTTTCTAACATCAAACCTCCAACTTCCAACCTCGGGTTTGCCTAACCATCGTCTCTTGTGTCAATAATCCTGTCATGGGTGTTTCATCTAATCATCTATTCATCCGGTCAAAGATACCAAATTTTGTAAGCTCTTGGTCGATTGAGGAGGGCAATGAATATAATCCGTATCTTTGCGAAAAAATTCATCATGGGCAGAATCATGGCCATAGATTATGGCAGAAAACGCGCCGGCATCGCCGTTACCGACGAGCTTCAGATGATCGCTGGCGGGTTATGCACTGTCCATGTTAAAGATATTATTCAGTTTCTTAAAGATTACATTGCAAAGGATCAAGTCGATTGCATTGTTGTTGGCGAACCTTTGGACATGCAAATGCGTGCATCAGAGGCCAGTCGATACATCGAGCCATTTGTGAAGCATTTGCGCAAACAATTCCCCGACATTTGTGTTACAAGAATGGATGAGCGCTACACTTCCAAAATGGCCATTCAAACAATGATTGATGCCGGGCTTAAAAAGAAGGCCAGGCAAAACAAGTCACTTGTTGACACCATAAGTGCAACTATCATCCTGCAATCTTATCTTGAAAAAACGGCAAATTCAAAGAAACAATGAGTGTTTTACCCATACTTGCCTACGGAGATCCGGTGCTGAGAGCCAAAGCCCGACCCATCAACAAAGATTACCCTGACCTTGATCTTCTGATCAGTAACATGTGGGAAACGATGTACAAGGCCAGCGGGGTTGGTCTGGCAGCGCCCCAGGTGGGAGAAAGCATCAGGCTTTTCATTATTGATGCCAGTCCTTTCGGAGACGAAGAAGCCGAACTGGCTGATTTCAAGAAAGTATTTATCAATGCGGAGATAACTGAATCATCGGGCAAGGATTATTCTTTCAATGAGGGTTGCCTGAGTTTTCCGGACCTGCGCGAGGACATTAAGCGTCCTCCTGTGATCAGAATGCGATACCAGGACGAAAGTTTCAAAACACATGAAGAAACTTTCTCGGGGCTGAAAGCCCGGATCATACAGCATGAATATGATCACATTGAGGGTGTTTTAATGGTTGACCGGATCACCCCTTTAAAGAAAACATTACTAAAAAGGAAGCTTCAGAATATTTCAAAAGGGAATATTTCCGTTGATTACCTGATGCGGTTTCCGTTAAGAAAGAGATGAGCTACCTGACCCACCGGTTATCGAATGGTATACGCCTTATTCACAAGCCTGAATCTACCCATGTGGCACATTGCGGTATCATGGTGGATGCAGGCTCGCGCGACGAAAGTCCTGAAGAACACGGGATCGCTCACTTCATTGAGCACGTGATATTTAAGGGTACAACCAAACGAAAAGCGTTTCACATACTGAGCCATATGGAAAATGTAGGTGGCGAGATCAACGCTTTTACCGGCAAGGAGGATACCTGTGTTTTTGCTTCATTCCTTTACCCTTACTATGAGCGCTGGTTTGATGTGGCTTCCGACATTCTGTTCCATTCTGTCTTTCCTGAAAAGGAGCTAAATAAGGAAAAAGAGATCATCATGGATGAGATCAATGCCTATCTTGACAGTCCGTCGGAACAGATTTTCGATGACTTTGATCAAATCATTTTTAACAGTCACCCGCTGGGAAGAGGCATTCTGGGCACGCCCGAAAGGATAAAAACCTTTAACCGGGAAATGGTTCAAAACTTCATGAAGCGTAATTACACCACCGAACAAATGGTGATATGTTCCGTGGGACGGATCGCTTTTGACCAGCTTGTCCGTCTGGCAGAAAAGTTCTTTGGGAGTCAGCCACAGTCAAACAGGCAGCATAACAGGCAAGTTTTTCAGACCTATAATCCCGAATCCAAACAGGTTGTACGCACCAACCATCAAACACATTGTTTACTAGGCAATCAGGCCGACGGACTTTTCAGTTCACGAAAAACTGCCCTTTCATTACTGATCAACATTTTGGGCGGCCCCGGGTTGAATTCACGATTGAACATGTCTGTAAGGGAAAAACACGGTTTTTGTTACAACATTGAAAGCAATTTTCAGCCCTATTCTGATACTGGAATGGTTAACATCTATTTTGGAACGGACCCGGAATACACAAACAAGACCATTTCACTGATCCACAAGGAGCTTTCAGTCTTGCGAAACAAAAAGCTGGGGAGTTTGCAGATCAAGCGATCAAAAAACCAGTTGGTCGGCCAGCTTGCCATCGCATTTGAATCTAATCTCCATGATGTTTTATTCAACGGAAAGAATTTTTTACTGTTTGACAAAACGGACACCCTGGAGGAGATTCAAAAGCGAATAGAGGCGGTTACTGCAGGTGACCTGCTTGATATTGCCAATGATGTTTTTGACAAGAATTCAATGAGCATGTTAATATACAAACCCGGTTAAAAATGGATTTTCTGCCAAAAGACATTGAAAACTATGCGGCGGCCATGTCGTTGCCCGAGAACGACGTTTTGAAGCGCCTAAACCGCGAAACGCACGCAAGAATATTAAAGCCAAGGATGTTATCGGGCCATTTGCAAGGGCTTTTACTGACATTTATCAGCAGGATGGTTCGCCCACAGACCATCCTGGAAATAGGCACTTATACCGGTTATTCGGCCTTATGCCTTGCTGAGGGGCTTCGCGAAGGGGGCAAGCTTCATACCATTGACCATAATGAAGAGCTTGAAGAGTTTACCTCAAGGTACATAAAGGAGGCTGGTTACGGTAACCGGATCATTCAACATATGGGTGAGGCCATTGATATCATTCCCCAATTGGACATGACCTTTGACCTTGTATTCATTGATGCTGATAAAGAAAACTACGTCAATTACTTTAACATGGTGTTACCCAAAATGCCGAAGGGTGGTATCATACTGGCGGATAATGCATTATGGAGCGGAAAGGTTTTGGCGAAGCCTGAAGAGATGGATTCCGAGACGGCAGGTGTTGCTTCTTTCAACGAGCATGTAAAGAAACATCCCGAAGTAAGAAACCTGTTGCTTCCTTTTCGTGATGGCATCATGATGCTGGAAAAGATTTAGGGATTAAAACGGGTGCAATCCTATTTCCAGGCCGACACTGTATTTAGGAAGCTCCGGCAATGCGGATGAGTCGTTAAAGTGGTCAGACAGTTGATAGCTTCCTTTTATAACCAAATTGTTAAACCCCAGTCGGGCATTCAAGCCCCATGCAAAGGAGGCAGGATAATTCATTCCGCTTACCCGAACCCTGGTACTCAGGCCATCTTCTTCAAGAAAATATACGTGCCTTGTATGAAACACCCATGATGCATAAGCCCCAAAATCCAGAAACCGGCCAATGTAGTTTCCACGCTGGCCAAAATTTACACGCTTATAAAGGCCCAGTCCGGCATCCAGAAAAACAAGCTTCTCACTGTCTCTTTTGATATCGTCAGGCACCTCCTTGTCCTCTGTCTGTTTTATGTGAAAAGCATGGCGACGTGCAATAATTTCGCTGCCGATTGAAAAAGTGTCGTTAAAGCGTCGTTTATATCTGTAACCATATTCGAGCGAACGGGAGCGCCCGTAGTGGATATCTGCACCACTGCTTTCAGGTGGTCCGATAATAAAATGGAGTCCCAGGAAACCGTGACTGAAGTGTTTTCTGTTCATCCCATACTCAGTATCGTGACTCTTTGGTGGCTCCTTAGCAATCACCACACGCTGAGCACTAAGTGATCCAAAAGACAGCAGAAACAAAACAAGGGACAAATATTTAATTTTCAACATACACTGGTCTTTTAAAGAATCCTGAACTCGGCGGTGTATCCCCGGTAATGCACCCTGAGCAGCTGTCCGGGCAAGAAGACATCCAGACACATGCTGATTTTACGGGCTTCTTCCGGATTGATCACGTAATATCTTAGGATACGACCATCCGCATTCATTTTCTGGTAGTAAAGGTATTCATTTTCTGTTGCTGTATTTTGGTTTATTTCTCTTCCGGTGATTATTTTTCTCTTTATAATATGGATGGAGTCATTCTCACTGATAATGTCAAATGTGGGCATTGTGAACTGCTGATGCTCCTGAAAAAAACGGGATGCCTGCGGTATACCAAAGCCGTGTGCATAGTCGTAATAGGGATAGAGAGACGAACTTTGCTCAATATTCCGGAAAAGTTCCATGTTTGTCCATCCGGGAAACATTTGCCAGAGGCAAGCGGCAAACCCTGTTACAAGTGGGCTGGCAAAAGAGGTACCCATGGGTTGAGCCAGCCTTCGCCTGCTGGCGGCAACTACTGTGCCCAACGCGCTTACATTGGGTTTCATTCTGCCATCTGCCGTTGGACCAACGGAACTGTATGGAGCCCTTACCATCTCAGGATGTTGCAATGCACCGACGGTCAGCACACTATCTGCATCAGCAGGTGTAACAATGATTCGCCAATGATTGTCGTTTCCCTGATTACCTGCCGCATTAACAACAAGAATCCCTTTCCCTGCCGCTATGTTTGCTGCCCTTGCAACCAGTGAAGTCTTTCCATCCATCTCTTCGGGGAAATAGCGGTGAAAGATATAACCAAGAGAGGAATTGATGATATCTGCCCCATGCTGATCAGCCCATTCAACAGCGGCAAGCCAGTATTTTTCTTCGGCAAGGGGTTCTCTTCGAATCTCCGTTCGGGCAAGCAGAAATTCAGCATCGGTCGCCAGACCCAGTGGCTGGCCATCAATGATACCGGCGATTGTCGACAGAACCATCGT
>SLNX01000014.1 GCA_007132825.1 Bacteroidales bacterium
AACAACCAGATTATCCTTTGTTTCAGGGAAATACTTTTCGAGTAAAGTGTATTTCAGGATTTCCCGGCTGTCATTTTCATTGAGCAGTTCAAACAATTCATGGTCAATTTCGGCGTATGCAACGGCCGTATTCAGATTGCCGAAACTACGCATAGATCCTTTTGCCTCTATCCATTTCTCGCAGCCCGGATTGGCAGAAAGTTTCCAGAATGGCTCAGACTGCATGTGATAAAAAGGCAGAGCGAAAATCATATCATGCCCGGTATTAACCAAAGCGTTCCAGTTGCTCTTGAATGTGCCAACAAGTTCCGGTATTATATTTATCCTGTTGCTGAAAATCACTCCGCTTTCAATCAACTGTATAATGCTCAGCAGCAATACCGGTTTGTGTGGTGCCCCACCTTTTTTGTAGTCACGGCGGAGGGTTTTGAATGAGTGGATATAGTATGGAAGCGATTCAAGTTTGTGATTCATGCTTTTTGAGTTTTTGAAGCAGCGAAATTGCAATGCTCGTTTAGCCTTGAGCACTCTCCGCTTCCAAAATCATGTTTAAAAATGAAGTCGGTTGCAAAAAGTAATTGGGATTCTCATCCATTTTTTCTTTAATCAAAATCAGCCCACCATTGGTGGATGTGGTCAAGTTTTTCCTGAAGACCCAATGATTGGAGTCAGATTTAGTAATGAAACGACAAATGAATTTTGGAAAGAAGAATTAATCCTATTCCAAAAACGAGAATTCTCTTCGTGATTTCATAAAATTGTGTGTGTTAGTGTGTACTTGTGATAAGGCTTCATAGCTTAAAAACATAATTCTTGATCTGATAGTTTCAAAGCTTGTTGTTGATAATTTACTCTGATACTCTCTTTTCCTTGCCTCGTCTGCAACGATGCAAAAGGTTGAATAAAAGTCGCGCAAATCTGAGAATTTCAACAGAGAGTTATAGATGTCGGTGGAATGCTCAATTTCAAAAAATGATGCTGGCATTTTTCTGTCGTTAAACCATATAACATCAATATTCTGAGCTCTCTTAACAAAACTGTCGTAACTGAAAGGCAAAATTTGTTTCAATGAACTAATTTGCCCCAGGGGCGTATTAAGAAACAGTTTATTCTTATCTTGATTTGGAATAAATGTTTGATAGCCTTTAATATTTCCAATCTCAACTACTAAGCCTTGATAATAGGAGTGGCTGAATTGAGTTGATTCAGCTATTTTCTCCTGTTCAATATTGAATTTTTTCAGTACTTGAAGCCTGTGTTGTTTTAATGCCCACAATCCGGGTCGTATTTTGAAAAAGAATCTTTCATCCTGGACAATTCTGTTTATCGACTTAAATGGTGTTTTTGTTCTCCATGATGATACATCAACATTTTGATATAGAAAACCTAATGTAGCATATCCGCCATTTCTGCTCATCACATCAATAACCTGCTGATGCTGTGTGGTTTTACTCATTGTTTTTTAGTGTTGTTTTTTAACGTGCGATATATTCTCTTTCGATTTCCTGAGATACTGAATTTTTTCTTCTGCAACTTTCAGAGCATCATTGGCTACATCTTCTCCATGCATTTTGAAAACCCCTCTTCCAGTTGGGTGATGAAGTTGTAGAAGGCATCAAGCACCCCTTTGTCCTTGAAGCGGAAAGTGGCTCTCAGGTATTCGATGAGCGAGTGTTTTACTTCGTAGGCTTGTTGGAGGGGGAGCATGGGGGTTTAAGTTTAAAGGAACCAGGAACTGTAAGCTTCCAGATTCCGAAACAGTTTAAGCTTTCTGCCAAATCATTTCTTCTTTCCAGTTGTCGGGAAATCCCATATCACGTTGCTGATGCAAAGGACAATTGTTTATAAGACTTACCAGCTGAGTACTGAAACTTGAGCCTGGGCTGATGCGAATCAAAATATATTGCATGCAACTAAGCGAAGCATAGAGCTTGTTGGTGTGGATGCGTGTGTTTTTAAGGAAAGTACTGGAAGTATCAGCAGGTAGCCTTGGTTCTACTATAAACCGGCGATTCCAGAATCTGCCGTGGTGGGCGCAAATGTTACGAAGGTTAGAAAAAACATGCATCCAGTTTTCAAGGAAATCTTCGCGTGGTAAACCGAAATCTCTTGCTATATTACGCTTGATTTTTGAACGAAGCATGTTTTTGTATAGTTGGCTCAACAAACCCAAGGTAATCACTTCCAGACTCATCCATGCAGGAGGGTTTGGCGGATCATTATATTTCTGGAAATAATGCTTTATAAAATCTTCAGATGATCTTTTGATCTCTTCCTGGAGCTTCAGGTTGTCGCTTTGAAACTTGCCCTGGTTTCTGAACAAGGCAGGGTTTTCGTGAAAGTGACTGCCATGAGCCATAGAATAATGGTAGATTATTTTTGTTCGAAGCGCAATTTCTATCTTCTCCAGAGCATTGAAAACCAACAATCTTAATCTGCGGTCAAAAACATATAGGTCAATGATTTCTTCAAAACTTACATTTGTTATAAAAGGATGTTCAGGGTCATTGTTATCTTGAAAAGGATAGGTATATGCCCTTAGGCGGTAGTAGCTTATATTTGAAAGATAATGCTTTGCCAGGTCTTCATTGCCAAAGTGAAGTCCACGATTCTTGAGTATTTCAATTTGGGTGGCAAAGGTAAGGGGCTTTTTGGAGTATTTCATTGCCAAACTCCTTTCAGGGCGATGGTATAAAACTCGAAGACCCGCCCAGGTGCGCAGTTCTTATGAGATGCGTGGCGGGTCATATTGAAAACAAAAGTACAACCATTTTTTAATATAAGCAAATAAAGGATGAAAATAATTCACATGGCATCCGCGCTTGTTGCACCTGATGTCTATATCAGTCATTTCCTCCTCTTGCTGCGCGGTGCTGTGGCCGATAATCATGGCGAGGAAACTTGCCATTTTACGGCTTGAGACATTCATGCCTGTGGCAATATTGCCGTTTTCATCAAGAAAGTGATTTATGTTTGTGATGTACATTGTGTGCAGGATGTATTAGGATTGCACAATTTGTATTGATCTATCCAAGTGTATTGCAAGATAGATGAAAACATGACAGGTAATACACTATTTCAAGTTTTAGAATAATCTGAATTGTGTTATGGGTTTAGGATGAAAAGTACCTATAATCACAAATGGGTTTCGACCTCTGTAATGATTAACCTTCGTTGTCCCTAAAAAGAAATGTAAATCCTTTGTTTTCGCAAAGTCATCAAAGTATTTCTTTTTAACGTCCTCACAGGCTTTCTTTTCATTGCCATCATGTCGTCTCAGACTATTCCAGTAAAGTTGTCCCGTTTCCCAATCTTCAATCATTAGTTTACATTCTGTTCCGGCTTCGTCTTTAAAACGATAGCTGAATTTATAAGGCAATTTCTTAACAATTTGAAAATCATTATTTCTGTCTTTTTCAAAAATATTTAGTTGTTGAAGTTTCGCTATCTTATGAGCAGGCCATTCTCTTTGTTTTTCTTCCTCGTAAACAAAATCTAAAACTTCTTTGGGCTTAAAAACAGCCAGGGATGTACAAATATCCTTGTTTTTAGCTTCGCTAATAAGGTTAGTAATGTTGTGACAGACGTTTTTTAAAACTATTTTTCTTCGTTCCTCCCATGTGTCACCATCCGGAATTATTTTCCCAATTTTCACAATCGGTGTATCATGTGCAACAGGACGGTAACTTTCAGGTCGAAAATCACTGGTGTTTTTCACCAAGTCAACTTCGATCCATTCATATTTAGAATACTGCTCATTGTAAGCTTTCTTTCGAAACTGAACAGGATAAATTCGAATCCATGAACCGTCTTCCAAAAATCCAGCGGTACAAACTAATTCATCATATTTTGATGAGATTGCAGGATACGTTTTAACGGTTATAAGAACTTTGGTTTTTGCCATCAGATATGTCTTAACTCAGAGGA
>SLNX01000050.1 GCA_007132825.1 Bacteroidales bacterium
CCAGGCGGCAAATGCCTGGACTTTTTCCAAATGGTATTGCAATGACAAGAGACTGTCGTTGGGTACATGTCCGGTTAAGACAAGCTTGACCTCATGGTGAGGAAAAGTTTCAGGAAGGTAGCGCGGCTGGACATATTCAACAAGCCCTGTGGCGGCAATGTCAAACATCGCGCTTTTGATGTCATCATGTTTGTCGATCACAACTTCATATATTCGGCTCAGGTCGCTGTATGGGTTTCCGGAAGGATGGTATTTGATTACCGGAGGATAATGATTGGGGAATACTCGCTGCGCCTTGCTTTTGGTGTAGCCTGACAAGGCCAGCATTATGGCTTCAGGGGCGTGCAAGGGTGGTTCAGGGCCTTTGATCACTTCCTGCTGTAGTTTGAATATGACGTGTCCGGGAAGCACGCGGTCGCTGTCAATCGCATCAAATATGACCTGCTGGGCATTTGCATCGAATGAAAACATTCCAAACCCCGACAATAGCGACAAAAAAAGAAAGCGGCGGATAAATAAGATCATTTTGCTTAAATGTTTTGGCCAGGTTTAACAAGTTGATGAAGCAAAGTTTCAGGATTGTCTTTATTGATTTCCTGAAAGTGGGGGATTTCATTCAATGGGATCCATTTTTCCGATGCCACATCCCTAAGCATGCAGAAATGCTGCAAACCATTTGTAACCGCAAGCAACGCTACCCCAAAAGGGAAATTATAACGGGCTACCTGGTCAAAAACATCTTGTGATATGGGAACATGTGCGGCTTTGCACTCAACGATCATCAGTGGTTTCCCTGAACTACCGTAAATAATGGCGTCTGCGCGGCGTGCCATCCTGTTGTATTTCAATGATGCTTCCACGGCAATCAGTCCGGCGGGATACCCTTTGTGCTCGTGCAAGTAACGCAAAAAGTGCTGGCGCACCCATTCTTCCGGCGTGAGCATGACATATCGTTTCCTAAACAGGTCAAAAACATAAGACTTGCCTGATCGGTCCTGAATACTCAATGAAGCATTAGGAAGATTCAGTTTTTGCATAACTGTCGATATTCCTCTTATATGTTATAGTTACAAATATACGCTAAAAAAAGAGGGTTTTTTAAAGGCTTTGATTATTTTTGTCGTACAAGCGCTGATGCAATGAACCATAATGGAAAAAGACTTTTATAATATTCTTAAGGATATCCGTAACAAAGTGCTTCACACTGTTTATTTTCTGATGGGGGAAGAGAGCTTTTACATTGATGTGATTGCTGATTACATTGAAGAGAAGGTTCTTACTGAAGAAGAAAAAGAGTTTAACCTCAGCATTCTATACGGGAAGGATACAGATACTCCAACAATTATCAGCGTTGCAAAGCGTTACCCGATGATGTCGAGTCATAACCTTGTCATCATCAGAGAGGCTCAGCACATCAAGAACATTGAAGATCTGCTGCCTTACATTCGCCAGCCACTTGAGTCAACCATTCTCGTTATCTGTTACAAATACAAACGTCTTGATGGCAGGACTTTGCTTTACAAGGAGATAAAAAAAAGAGGTATTGTCTTTGAAGGAAAAAGGCTTTATGACAACCAGGTTCCTGAATGGATTACAACCTACGTAAGAAGGCACGGTTACCGGATTGGGCCAAGGGCCGTGCAAATGCTGGCAGACCATCTCGGATCAGACCTGGGTAAGATTGTGAATGAAGCTCAGAAGCTTTTCATAAACCTTGCAAAAGGAAAAGAGATCACCCCCCAGGTAATAGAAGAAAACATTGGCATCAGCAAGGATTACAACATTTTTGAATTTCAGAATGCATTGGGACAAAAAAACGTTTTAAAGGCCTATCAGATTGCCGATTATTTTGCCAACAACCCAAAATCAAATCCTTTTGTCCTGACCAGCGGGGTTTTGTACCAGTTTTTTTCCAAGATCATAATGTACCACAGCTTAACCGACAGGAGCAAAAACAATGTTGCTTCCGCACTCTCTATCAGCCCGTTTTTTGTAAAAGATTATGAGCAGGCTGCCAGGAATTTCCCCGCTTCAAGGGCAATCCATTGCATTTCTTTACTGCGCAGGTACGACCTGAAGTCAAAAGGGCTGGAGAATGAAACAACAAACGAGGGTGAGCTGCTCAAAGAGTTAACATACAACCTTTTAAACAATCCAACATCATGAATTACTGGCTTGTAAAAAGTGAACCAGGAGCCTATTCCTGGCAACAGTTTCTAAAAGATGGCCGCACCCATTGGGACGGCGTGCGAAATTATCAGGCACGCAACAACCTGAAAGCAATGAAAGAGGGTGACCTTGTATTGTTTTATCACAGCGTATCTGAGAAACAGGTAATGGGCATGGCACGTGTTGTAAGGGAGTTTTATCAGGATCCAACAACAGATGATGATCGGTGGGTTGTGGTAGACATCGTGCCCGAAAAGTCTTTTAATAAGCCTGTAACACTGGCAGAGGTAAAGACCGATGAACGCCTGGAAAACATCGCACTTGTAAAACAAGCACGCCTGTCGGTGATGCCATTAAAGAGAGAAGAGTTTGATGTGTTGGTTGAATTGGGTAACAGATAAGCCTTCCATATGAACCTGCTGGATCTGATCATCGCCATTATTCTATTCTTTGGAGCCGTAAGTGGCTTCCGTAGAGGCTTTTTCCTTGAAATTGCCACACTTGCTGCACTGATTGCGGGAATCTTTTTTGGACTTCTAGCCATGGACATTGCAGCTTCCGTTCTAGAAGCCTTAATAAGCAAGAACATCCTGGTTTTAAAAATCATTGTGTTTTTGATCATCTTCGGATTGGTTGCCGCCATCATTCACTTTCTTGGAGAAATCCTTACCAGGTTGTTTAAGGTTATGATGCTTGGTTTGATAAATAGAATTGCCGGCATGCTTTTAGGTACCCTGAAGTGGATATTGCTATTTGCAGTAGCTGTCGTAGTTCTTGACTTTTTTAACCTGTCGGAAAGCCTGCTGAATACCGATTTGGTAACAAACAGCTTTTTTTATTCACAGATTCAGAAAATGAACCTCATTCAGTTCATTGCAGGCAAAATGCCTCAAGGCTTTTGATTATCTGAACTCAGACAGGATGAACCGCTGATAATGCGGAAACCTGCTTTCGGAATTATAATTTATTTCTATTTTTACAGATCATTTAAACCAGATTAATTATGGCAAATTTGATTCATGAGATAAAAGAAACTGCAGATTATCTGAAAAAGGAAACCGGAATGCGTCCGGAGGCTGGAATTGTATTGGGCAGCGGACTCGGCGGACTTGTTGACGAGATTGAGGTAAGCCATACTTTTCCCTACAGCGATATTCCAAACTTCTTATCCTCAACGGTTGAAGGGCATGCCGGCAAGTTCATTTTCGGTAAGCTTGGAGGCAAGCAGGTGGTGGCCATGCAGGGGCGATTTCATTATTATGAAGGTTACCCGATGACGAAAGTAACGCTTCCCATCCGTGTGATGAAGCTGCTCGGGGTGCATACAATGTTTTTCTCCAACGCCGCAGGTGGGTTGAACCCTGCTTTTGAAGAGGGCGACCTGATGATTATCCGCGACCATATCAATCATTTCCCGGAGCACCCCTTGCGCGGACCTAACCTCGATGAATTTGGAACCCGCTTCCCGGAAATGAGTGAGGTTTATTGCAAGGAACTGATCGGCAAGGCCAAGCGGATCGCGACCGATAACAAAATAAAATTTCAGACAGGCGTATATATCGGCAGTCCGGGACCAACCCTGGAAACGCCCGCCGAATACAAGATGTTTCGCATCTGGGGAGCAGATTCTACCGGTATGTCTACCGTCCCTGAGGTAATCGTGGCACGCCATTCCGGCATGCGCTGTTTTGGCATCTCCGTGATCACCAACCTTACAGAACCTTCCGAAATGGAGAAACCCAC
>SLNX01000176.1 GCA_007132825.1 Bacteroidales bacterium
GGTGTTTTTGCTATGGTGATCGTGGCAAGCCCCTCTACAATCTGAACCATGGCGTCAAAAGGTGCCGTGTGTTCACTTAATTGCTGGCCTTTGTCAAAAGCAAAAAGGCTGATATTCCCGGTCGGCTTCTCCAGTACGCGCTTGCTTACGATACCGTTAGCAGCATATTCAACATCTTTTTTAAAATTGATCTTTGTGCTGTGTTCAAAATTGCTCATAATCTCAATATTATATTAATGATTGGCTAAATGTGTTTTTACAAATGCTGATAAATAAATTTAATACTCTATTTTATATTTTAAGTACCTCTTTGCGCAAATATACAAAAACTTTTTGGATAACTGGTTAATTGTTTTTTTTGTTTACTGGCAGTATCTCACAGCTCAGCTTTAATCTTGACCTTAATTTGTTATCTTCGCAAGACAAAAATCAAAATTTGGCAGGTATGGATATCTGGAGTTTTATCATAAAGGAATTAGAAACGGACCACAGGGTGATGCTGATCACTGTAATTGCTGTAAGAGGAAGCAGTCCGGGTAAAAAGGGCTTTAAAATGGCTGTTTCTTCGGGAGGACAAATTTTTGGCTCGATTGGCGGAGGTGTTATGGAGTATAAAATGGTTGAACTTGCCAGGGAAAAGATCACCGACACGAACCAAAAGTCTTTTCTTAAGTGGCAAATCCATGATCCTAACGCGGGAGCGGATGCTTCCGGTTTGATCTGTGCCGGGTCTCAGCTGCACGCTCTCACTCCCCTCTCATCATCAGATCTGCAGAATCTGCAAAAATTGACGTCAGTGATTGATAAGGGAACTTCTTTATTTCTGAGATTATCTGCCCGGGGTCTTGAACTGGTGCATGATAGTGGTTCAGAAAATGCAGACATTCCTGAGGGACCTGACTGGCAATACATGGAACAATTGCAGATGCCTCAAACGCTGTATATATTCGGTGGTGGACATATCAGCTTACCCCTCAGTCAGATCGCGCGTTTGATCGGTCTTCGCGTTGTGGTATTGGATGACCGGAGAGGTTTGAATACCATGAAGCAAAACAGCTTCGCGCATAAAAAGGTGACGATAGATTATTCAGAGGCGTCAAAACATATCATCCATCCGGCTGAATCATTTGTTTGCATCATGACAGTCGGGCACGGAAGCGACCAGCTCATCCTGGAACAAATGTTGCATCTTCCCTTACAATACCTTGGAATGATCGGAAGCAAAAATAAGATCCAAAAGATTTTTTCCAATCTGAAATCGAAAGGATTTACCAATGAAGGCCTTAGCAAAGTGGATGCACCAATGGGAGTCCCGATCAATGATGAGCTGCCTGAGGAAATTGCCGTCAGCATTGCTGCCGGGATCATCAAAACAAAAAACAAAAAAGAGATATAGTGAAGGAAGTGGACATTACCTCTCTGCGCCCCCTACGATATCGAGAAGTTCGCGCGTAACCGATGACTGACGTGCTTTATTGTATGACAAGGTTAACGTTTTGAGCAGTTCATCTGCATTGTCTGTGGCTTTGTGCATGGCCGTCATGCGGCTACCATGTTCAGAAGCAGAAGCATCCAGAAGAATTCGGTAAACGTTGTAATTAATATATTGACGCGTCATGTAGTCGATCACTTCCTCCGGTTGTGGCTCAAGGATCACTGGGTCATCGGTTCTCTCCTCATCATCTGCTGATGCCATCAGGTCTTCTTCAGAAACAGGCAACAGCTGTTCAACGGTTAACTCATGAAAAACCGCATTTCGAAATCGATTATACACAATAAGCACCCGTTCATAATTCGCTTTGAGGTATTTTTCTGTTACCAGATCGGCGAAATGGACGGCAAATTCATAAGAGACCTTATCGAAGTGGGGGTCAACATCAGAAAGCATGTTAAAGCCCCGTTTGAAAAAAAAATTAGCTGGTTTTTTGCCAAATACCAACAAGGTAACTGTTGCACCTTTATCTTGTTCAGCATAAACTTCCTTAAGGGTACGCTTAATCAGCAAGCTGTTATAAGTGCCACACAATCCTTTATCGGAACCAATTGCAACGATTAGAACATGGTTGTTGCTCCTTTGTTTAAGAAAAACATTTTGATATGAAGGGGGAAGTCTCAGCATCACGTCTCCGAGTATATACCGAAGGGTCCAGGCATATTCGCGTAAATGCACAATGTTGTTCTGCACCTTACGCAATCTGGACGCAGCTACCATTTTCATAGCGCTGGTGATCTGCCTCGTGGACTTTATTGACGCGATCCTTGTACGTATTTCTTTAAGGCTGGGCATATAAACACAGGTGAGTATTATTCATTTTCCACGGGATCCTCTTTCCCTTCAAGTTCTGCTTTAACCGTGCTCACAGCACTTTCGATCTTCTGAATTATTGAATTGTCAAAAGCATCCTGCTTGATATCTGACACCAATTCGGAATGATTTAGATGCATATATTTCAGAAAAGCAGCTTCAAAATTACTGATCTGATGCATTGGAATGTCACTTAGTAATCCACGGGTTCCGCAAAACAATATCAGGATCTGATCTTCGACAGGTACGGGTTTAAATTGTCCCTGTTTGAGGATCTCAACATTACGGGCACCCTTTTCCAGTATTGCCTTTGTAGCCGGATCAAGGTCGGAGCCGAATTTAGCAAACGCTTCCAGTTCCCTGAACTGGGCCTGGTCAATTTTTAAGGTACCGGCAACCTTTTTCATTGTTTTCATCTGAGCATTACCTCCTACGCGACTGACAGAAACGCCGACATTGATAGCGGGGCGTATTCCGGCATTGAAAAGGCTTGATTCAAGAAAAATCTGACCATCGGTAATTGAGATTACGTTTGTCGGGATGTAAGCAGATACATCGCCGGCCTGTGTTTCAACGATGGGCAGGGCTGTAAGGGAGCCTCCCCCTCTTACCATTTCTGTGATACTCTCCGGAATGTCATTCATCTTTTTGGCGATCTCGTCCGATCCGATAATTTTGGCTGCACGCTCAAGCAGTCGGGAGTGGAGGTAAAAAACATCTCCGGGATAAGCTTCTCGTCCGGGGGGTCTGCGCAGTAGCAAAGACACTTCGCGGTAGGATACAGCTTGTTTGGACAAGTCATCATAAATGACCAGGGCATGCCTTCCGGTATCTCTGAAAAATTCTCCAATGGCGGCTCCTGTGAAAGGGGCAAAAAATTGCATGGCTGCAGGGTCGCTTGCAGAGGCGCTTACGACTATTGTATAATCCATTGCACCATGTTTTGTCAAATGGTTAACAATATTGGCAACTGTGGATCCTTTTTGGCCGATAGCCACATAAACACAATAAACCGTGTCACCATTCTCAAAACATTTGCGCTGATTGATGATGGTATCCATTGCAATTGCAGTCTTCCCTGTCTGGCGGTCACCTATAATCAACTCCCTTTGTCCGCGCCCGATAGGGATCATGGCATCAATCGCCTTAATCCCCGTTTGCAGGGGTTCACTAACAGGCTGTCTGTAAATAACACCGGGTGCTTTTCGTTCCAACGGCATTTCATAAAGGGTTTCTTCAATTTTTCCCTTTCCGTCGATGGGGTGTCCCAACGTGTCAACGACTCTGCCAACAAGGCCTTCGCCAACATGCACCGAAACAATCTTACCGGTTCTTTTTACAATGTCACCCTCCTTGAGTCCCCTGGAGTCACCAAGCAAAACAATACCTGCATTATCCTCTTCGAGATTCAGGACCACTCCGGTGAGACCATCGTCATTGCAACGTATCATTTCACCCGACCAGGCTTTACTAAGCCCGTAGATTCGAGCAATTCCATCACCAACCTGAAGGACTGTTCCGGTTTCCTCCAGCTCGGTTTCCATTCGAAATCCAGCCATTTCCTGACGCAGAATAGCGGATATTTCTGAAGGTTTGATATCAGACATAAAACTGTAATTAATCGATCATTAAATGTTTCTTAAGCCTGGCCATGCGATATGAAACGCTTGCATTGTATTGTTTGTCGCCAAGATCAAGAATAAAACCGCCAATGATATCCGGGACCACCCGCTCCTCAAACTCAATTTCATGAGGGGTCAGTTCACGCGCGGCCAGCAGGGCTTTTTCACGCAATTTTTCATCAAGCGGTGTTGCAGTAGTGATCCTCACCGTTTCAATGCCCAGGTATTGTTTGTAAACTTTCAGATAGGCCCCTGATATGCCTTCAAGCAGATGTCCTCTTTGTTTCCTTACAATAATTAACATGTAGTTAAGAACAAGCGGATGCAGCTTCTGGTCAAACAATTTTCTGAGTACAGCCTGCTTTCTACCAATTCTGATAACAGGACTTTTTAACAATACCTTTAATTCTTTTTGTGATGAAAACACGTCAAAAACAAGTTTCAGGTCATGGTAGGAACGTTCCAGAATGTTGTTTTCCTCTGCAAGGGAAAGCAAAGCTTTGGCATAACGGTTGTTCAGTACAGATCTGTTCATAATCATTGGTTACTGGAGTACCCGTTCGACCTTCATTTAATTTTCTACCACCTGATCAAGCAGTTTTTTCACATAACGTGCATTACGTTCACGGTCGCTGAACTCCTCGTGAAGCACCTTCTCGGCAATATCGAGAGAGAGGGCCGACAACTGGCCTTGTATCTCGCGCATGGCCTCTTTTTTATAGGCTTGAATTAACTCATCTGCCCTGTTCATAATATCCTTTGCTTCCAGACGAGCCTTTTCCCGTGCTTCATCAATAATTTTCTCTGCCTCGGCATGTGCTTTTTTAGTGGTTTCACTGTAAATCTGCTCAGCCTCAGCAACCTTGACTGTCTTCAACTCTGCCAGCTGAGCCATTTCCCGCTCGATTCGTTTTGCGTTTGCCAATGACTGGGCCAGTTTGGCTTCCCGTTGAATCAGTACATTAAGAATGGGTTTCCATGCATATTTCTTCAGGATGATCAGAACCAGTCCAAAAGCAACTGTCATCCAGAAAATCAGGCCTAAACCCGGCATTAAGAGTTCCATGTTAGAGCTATTTTACAGTTATAGGAGCATGCAATAAGCAGGCAATTTGCACAGCTAAAAAAATGATTGTGACCTTTTGCTTAGTTCACAAACAGTGTAAGCAGCACGATAACAAGTGCAAAAAAAGTAATACCCTCAATGAGGGCGGCTGCAACTACCATGGAAGAACGCAAATCACCCCCTGCTTCCGGTTGTCGTGCAATGTTATCAATAGCGCTTCTGGCTATGGATGCAATACCATAAGCTGCCCCAAAAACAGCAATCACGGCAACAAAAGCGGCACCTAGTTTCATCCATTCGTGGGCGATGTCCACGCTGTTCAGCAAAACAAATAATTGTGACATAATAGTGGTTATTGGTTAAAAAATAGAATCAATGATGCTCTTTGGGAACTGCCATCCCAAAAAAGAACGCACTAAATAATGTAAATATATACGCTTGCAAAAATGCAACTAATATTTTTAAAAAATTCAGAAAAATCAAAAACAATACAGTAATTGGAGAAATAACATAACCCAGGAAAATACTCACAGATCCCAAAACGAATATCAGAGATGTCAGACTCAGTATTACCATATGCCCGGCAGTTATGTTGGCAAAAAGCCTGATCATTAAAGTAAAAGGCTTAATGAAAGCACCAACGATTTCAAGAACAGGCAATATTGGGATTGGAAGCTTCAGAAACATAGGCACCCCGGGCATGTTGAACATATGCTGCCAGTAACCTTTGTTTGCAAACCAATGGGTTGTAACAAAAGTGAACATTGCAAGAACAAATGTGACGCTGATATTACCTGTTACATTGGCCCCTCCGGGGAAAAAAGGCACCAGTCCAAGGAGGTTATTAAGCAGAATAAAAAAGAAAACTGTAAGCAGGTAGGGCATGAATTTGTGATAATGTTCCCGGTCGATTGCCAGCAAAGCAATCTGATCTCTTACAAAGAAGATGAGTGGCTCCATGAAAGCGGGCAAACCTTTGGGAATATGATCGGGATCGGCGTTGCGGTATCTTTTCCCCACAGAGATAAAAATCAGACACAGGATAATGGAAGCGGCAAAAACAGCAACTACATTCTTGGTGATGGAAAAGTCAAATATGAATGAAGCATTGGGATCAGGGGTGACCCCATCTTCCAGCACACGAATGGCCCTGCCCTTCCGGGCACCATCATCGGCAATACGAAATCCTTTGTATGAAGCATAACCATGATCAAAGCGGGCAGAGGAGAATATATAAAACCGCCCTTCATAAATCAAAATTACCGGCAGGGGTATTGAAAACTCCTTGTCTCCTATGTCAAAAAGATGCCAGTCGTAAGCATCAAGCACATGGTCAACGATTACCTTGCGGGCATCAAACTCTTTTTGCGATTCATTGTTTTCAGAGGCAACGAGGGTGACAGGGGCGCAAAGAAACAAGCCAACCATCACTGCAAAAATGGAGGCTTTAACAAAATCTTTTAAAATTTTTCTCTTTACAGAACCCATAACTCAAGCTGCGGTTGACACAAAAACCAGGGATTAATAATCTGAAACGAACAATGAATAATTTACAATCATCTCTCTTTCTTGTAAAAACCGGACACCTCAAAAATTGTGTATGCAAAATAAAACACAAAAAATGTTATGATAAAAGCTTTTGCATCCTCAGGGAAATTAAATGCATACAACAACAGAACGATTATATAAAGAAGGAAACGCAAGACAGTGGTCTGAACGTATGCCATGCTGAATTTTTTGGCATTGTCGCCGGATAATGACAGTATCAAAAATTTTGACAGAAGCAATACAAGAAAAAAAAACGGAACAAACCCCCAAAAAGCCTTGGAAATCATACTTTCAGGAAGTATAAGAGCCAATGCACCGTATACCAGAAAAAGTATAACGGAGAAAAAGGACAAATGCTTGACAAATGAGGCCAGTTCCCGTCTCATGTTTGTACGCATTTATGATTATTTTATTTCTTTTTTTCTCCGGTTGCAGCGTTTGGATTTGTATGCTCTTTATCCATTGAACAGGTTCCGGAGAATTTTGCGCCTGGCTCAATAGCCAGCTTATTTGTAATAATGTCACCAAGAAAGACAGAAGAAGCTTTTAGAGTCAATAGTTCTTTCACATCAGCTTTGCCGTTAACTTTACCGGAAAAATCTGCATTGACACAATAAATGTCACCTTCAACTACCCCGCTGTTTCCAATAACGATCTTTCCCTCCGATCGCATTTGGCCAATAACCTTTCCATCAATACGGATATCCCCTTTTGAGTCGATCTCACCTTTTATTACTGTTCCTGTTCCGACAAGATTAATTGCGGTGTGATCTGTTTCTTTATGTTTCGTCATCTTTGGTGATTTATTTCGGTTAAACATTGACAATTAAATTGGTTAAAGAAGAGTCTGCAAAAGTAAGAAAAATACTTGCATCAGAGCAAAGTTTAAATGCCAAGGTAATAATGATCAAAGAATCTGCGGTAAGCTTCCAGTTCTTTTTCCTGGTAAAAAAGCGGATAATTATCAACAGAAATCACAAATGCTTCCATTCGGCCAATCTCTTCTCCAGTTAAGGCATCAGACTCCATAAGTGATTGAAAATAATCCATAGCAAGCTCTTGGTTTGCGAAGTTTGTGATTGTAAGGAGCTGCTTCCCCTCTTCAAAATGGATATTACTCACTGACAACTCTTTTTCAGAGAATTTCTCATCGTGAAAAGCAGACAGCTTGGTGCTAATCTCATTTGGGTTTAGACGCCTGGTCTCCAGAACCATCACAAAGAAATGCACATCATCAGGTGAATACGAAAACGGCGATTCGATGTCCTCCCTTACGATCCTTCTGTTTGGCTCACCCGCTTCCGCTAAATCGGGTGGCAGATCGAGTGATGCAAGCAGTATGGCTGCGGGTTCATGGATTGGAGTGTCATCAAACTGGTCCACCACCTGTTGCAGCTCATTTCTGAACAAGATCTTATCATCGGTTTTACCTATTGCCAATGCGTTGAGATAGGCGAATTGAGCTCTTTCCCTCCGTGATGCATCCAGTGTATCCAGAGCCCTTAGGTTTCTGGTAATCACCTCATAGCGGCCGGCCAGAAAAGCATGGTAACTCTCGCTATACAAACGTGCAACCTGATTTTGTCTTTCACGCACCCTGTTGGCATAGTTGGGGTCTCCGATAATTTTTGCATACTCACTATCGGGATGCTGGGAGAGCAATCTGTTCTTTATTGTTTCTGCCATTGAGTGATCACCTCTTTCAAGATACATGTAGTAAAGGTAATAATAGCCATTCAGTGTAAGCGGAGAGTTGGGGAAATTATCAACAAGGCCATTGAAGCTTGCAATGGCATTATCCATATCCATGAGCTGGTCTTTGAACAACATCGCTTTGTTAAAATAGGCCTGTGATTGGCGATTGTTGGAGGCTTCCATCTGTTCCTCTGTGTTCGGGATGTTTCGCAGGTACGTTTCAACATCAAACTGATCCAGTTCCTCTTCCGGTTCCTCCTCCATCTCATCAATAAAGTCCATGCCAAACCCATCAGCCATAATTTGTCTGTTGCTGATTCGCCACATGTCTTCTAGGGGTCTGTCGCCAAATTTGCTAAAGAATTCTAACTCACCATTGGCCATTGCTGTAGAGTTGTAGAAATACCATCCTCTTTCCTGGTCTCCCATCCGGCGAGTATCGCGTGCCATCCGGGCTGCATCACGCATAGCTGCCTGACGTTCTCTTTCTTCTTCCTGTTTTCGGCGCTCCTCTTCACGCAATTCTTGAATAATCTTATCAGCAACTGCTCGCTGTTCGGCCTCCGAAAGACCTGCAAGACGCTGCAAAGAGTCTTCATGTTCAATGATTCGGATCTGTTGTGTAAGTCTGGATAAAACCATTTGCCTTCTGCGGATATCTTCAAAATGTTCATACCCGGACGAAATATAGGTGATGGTACTGTCGTAATAATTTCCAGCCATCACATAGTCGGGCTCATCAAAGTAGATTTCTCCGAGACGAAGGAATGCCAATGCTTTTTGGAGGTCATTTTCTTCACTTGACTCATACGATTTTGTAAACAGGCGGATTGCCTCCTGTTTGTCGCCCTGACGCACGGCAAGCTGTGCGAGTGCATAATAGATCTGATCCCTGAATATCCTGTTCCGGTCGTCTGAAAGCATGTTCATCAGCTCATTCCTGATTCCGGCGCCACCTCCGATATCAGGGTCATAAGCCATTGCCATACCTATCCTTGCCTGAAAGGCCATCTGGTAGTCAGGTCTCATATTCAGCACCCTGGCATATGTTTGCTGTGCACGTGCATAGTTTTCAGAGTGATGATACAATTGTGCCTGAATAAACGTATAACGTACCCTGTCGTGCCGGCGCTCAATGTAAGGGATCCCCTTTTCAAGCTGAGCAGCAGCCAAAGCATATTTATCCTGCCTCACAAAATGATCTGCATAAGTCAAACGAAATAATGCGGTGGTCTCAGGCGTCAGCAAGCCTTCATTATAGTCATTCTCCAGGTCTTCAAGGACTCTCAGAGCCTGCGCATAACGCTCTTGCTGAAGATACGATTTGGCGACCCAAACCTTGGAATCATATCTGCGTTGCGTATCGTAACGCCTTATTATGTATTCAAAAGTAAGGATTGCCAGGGTGTAATCTCTTTTAAAGAAATGGGATCTCGCTATCAGAAAATAAGACTCATCAATCCATTTGTTATACTCAACACCCCTGATATCCATTGAGTGTCGCCGAATGACAAGGCTGGCCTTTTCGTAGGTAACTTCCATATTTGAACGCACCGTAGATGCATCCTGCTCAGTTCCATAGCGAAAGATTGAGAGAATCTCTTCATAATTGTCGCTGTGGAGCTCTCCAAGACGTTTTACTCCTTCATTATAGCTTTCGCGGGCATTCCAGAAACCATTGTATTTGGCATTGATATTATGCCAGGTGCGGTTCACAAAGGAGTTCTTCTGGGTGGAACACCCAAAATGAAGGAAAACAGTGAACAGAATAATCAGCAAACTACTGATCTTATATTTATGCCTCATAAAATGCGTCTTTCTGACTCACAAATATAACTCCCATTTTTAAATATTATTATGAGAAGCAGTCTATGTTTATAAAAATTTTAAATTTGGAAAGCGGTCATCTTTAAAATATGTACTTTTACGCCAAAATACCATAAAGCATTGGTATGGATAAAGAACAAAAAGATACCGGTTTTTTTAAGAAGCTCCACCACAAGTACCGTCTGGTAATCATGAATAATGAGACACTGGAGGAGAAACTAAATATTCGCCTGACCCGTTTCAACGTGTTTCTGGCATTCGGTACCGTATTTTTCCTGCTCATTGTTGGCACAATTTACTTTATTGCTTTCACACCCCTGAGGGAATACATCCCCGGATATGCTGATTTCAATACACGCCAGGTCCTTCGTGAGTTAACCATGAGAGCAGACTCATTGGAAAAAGATCTGCGTCAAAAGGATCTTTTCATTATGAACATAAGGAATATTGTTGAAGGGCGTGATCTTATCGAAGAGATTCCTGATACGGTGAGCGACCCGGACGCCTTCCTGATTGGTGAACTTCCCAGGTCAAGAGAAGATTCTTTGCTGCGTGCAGAAATGGAAATGGTCGCAGAATTGGAAAACACATACTGGAGAGGCAACGAGCAAACATTATTAGGAACCCCTGACCACTTTTCCTTCTACCCCCCTATTTCCGGCATGATCTCAAGCCACTTTAATCCGTTGAAAAGCCATTTTGGAGTTGATGTGGTTGCCGACCACGATGAAATCATCAAAGCAACACTGGATGGGGTGGTCATTTTGTCAGCATGGACAGCAGAGACAGGTTACACCATTGGCATTCAACACGCTCATAATATCATTTCGATTTACAAACATAACAGCCAGCTGCTGAAGGAACAAGGAAGCTTTGTGGAAGCCGGTGAACCAATTGCCATAATTGGCGACACGGGATTATTCTCCACGGGAACACATTTGCACTTTGAGCTATGGTTCAATGGTATCCCGGTTAATCCCGCCGATTATATTTCGTTTCAATAGCATGTCTAGCAGCAAACAGATAGCTATCATAGGATCAACAGGCTCTGTTGGCAAACAAGCTTTGGATGTGGTGCGTGCCAACCGCGACAGATTCAGGGTGAATCTGCTTTCCGCCCATAATAATGCTGACCTGCTGTTGCAACAGGCAATTGAGTTTAAACCACAAGCCATCATTATCGGAAACGAAAGCAAGACCAACTGTTTAAAAAAAAAGCTAAGCAACGTTCCTGTTAGGGTATTTGGTGGCATGGATTACCTGGATCGTTTGACATCCATTGCCGGTTTTGACCTTTTAGTAAATGCTTTAACCGGTATTAGTGGTCTGCGTCCGAGCCTTCACGCGATCAGGCATGGCAAAAACATCGCAATGGCAAATAAGGAATCGATGGTTGCAGGGGGGGAACTGATAATGGATGCCGCCCGTTATCACAATACTACCGTTATTCCGGTTGACTCCGAGCATTCTGCGATCTTTCAATGCCTGCGAGGGGAATCACTCAAAGCGATTAAATCAATCTTCCTGACTGCCAGCGGTGGTCCATTCTGGGGTAAGAAGCAAGAAGAGCTCAACCATGTAACGGTTGAGGAAGCCTTAAATCATCCCAACTGGGTAATGGGTGACAAGATCAGCATTGACTCAGCTACACTTGCCAACAAAGGATTGGAGGCAATAGCCGCACAATGGTATTTTGATGTTAAGCCTGAGCAGATCAACATCATCCAGCATCCACAGTCAATCATACATTCAATGGTTCAGTTTGCCGATGGGAGTCTGAAAGCACAGATGGCAGCACCAGACATGCGCATTCCGATTCATTATGCATTGCATTACCCTGAAAGACAACCTGCAGAAACACCTGTTCCTGACTTCTCAGGAGGAATCAGCCTGAGTTTTGAAGATGTCGATATCAACAATTATCCCGACCTGATGCTCGCCCTGGACGCGATGAAAGCAGGAGGAAACATACCGGCAGCCTATAATGCAGCAAACGAAACAGCAGTCAATGCCTTTCTGAATAACAAAATCTCCTTTACACAGATTTCTGAAATAGGTAAAAATGTGTTGAAAAAGATCACCATGATCGCCAACCCCAGTCTCAGACAAATCCTCGAAACCGACATTGCCAGCCGGGTCATTGCTGATGATTGTATCAAAACAATTCAGGGCTTTAACCGTTAAGAGAATAACAGGTATGCATTCATACGGGAATATTGTATATTTTTGCAGTCCTTAAAAAAAATGCAAAACCCGGGGATAAGGATTATAGCATCAAAATCCGGAGATTGCCGAAGTTCTAAATAAATCATTCATAACAAAATGGAAATCCTGATAAAAACCCTCCAATTTTTTCTGAGTCTGTCCATCCTCATCATCATACACGAATACGGTCACTTTATGTTTGCCCGCTTGTTCAATATCAGGGTTGAGAAATTTTACCTGTTTTTCAACCCTTGGTTTTCATTGTTTAAAATCAAAAGGGGTGAAACCGTTTATGGTATGGGTTGGTTGCCTCTTGGTGGATATGTGAAAATCTCGGGCATGATTGATGAATCGATGGACAAGGAACAGATGAAACAACCGCCCAAACCTTACGAGTTTCGCTCCAAGCCCGCCTGGCAGCGACTTCTTGTGATGGTTGGCGGCGTGCTCTTCAATGTTCTGCTGGCCGCCCTGATCTATGTGTTTATGCTGTTTATAAGTGGTGAAAGGCATATGCCCGTGGAAAATCTGAAATATGGTATCGTTGCCGAACCGCTCGGACAAGAGCTCGGCCTGCAGACCGGAGATCACATCATCGCTTTGAATGGCGAAAAACCAGGTTATTTCATGTCGATGATTCGCGATTTTGCAAGGGGTGATGTTCAGGAGGTTACAGTGCTACGCGATGGTGAAATTGTTCAGTTGCCTGTCCCGGAAGATTTTTTTGGAAAAATCATTTCAGGCAGGGGCAGCAGTTTTGTTTCTGTAAGATTTCCTTTTATTGTCCAGGACTTTCTGCCAGATTCCCCTGCACGGCAGGCGGGCGTAAAACCGGGCGACCGGATTGTGGGTATTGGCGGGATCGAAACCCCGTTTTTTACCGAATTTGCAACCACCATTGGAGATTTTGCAGGTCAGGAGACCACTCTGCTGGTTGAACGTGACGGAAAACGCATTGAAATGGACATTACAGTGGCAGAAGAAGGAAGAATAGGTGCATACCTGAAAGACCCTTCCGAGATATTTGAAACAGAAATAAAAAGCTATTCCTTTTTTGAAGCCATCCCGGCTGGCATCTCCAAAGCCTATACCACCACAAGGGATTATTTCCGTGACCTGGGACTGCTTTTCAGACCAGAAGTGAGTGCCCGCGACAGCCTCGGAGGATTCATCACCATTGGCAGCATCTTTTCCCCCACCTGGGATTGGGCCCATTTCTGGACTATGACCGCCTTCCTTTCTATCATCCTTGCCGTAATGAACATCCTGCCTATTCCGGCCCTTGATGGCGGACATGTGATGTTTCTGATGTATGAGATCATCACCGGCAGGAAACCACCGGAAAAATTTATGGAATACGCCCAGATAATTGGTATGGCACTCTTGTTGACATTGATTCTGTTTGTGAACCTTAATGATGTTCTCCGACTTTTCCGATAAGAATTAAACCATGGGTGAATTGTTTCAAATCAAAATCCTTGGAGCTTCGGCAGCCGTGCCCACATCACTCCGTCACACAACTACCCAGGTTTTGCAATACAGGAATAAGTGGTTTTTGCTCGATTGTGCTGAAGGTGCCCAAATGCAAATACGTCGCCATAAGGTGCCGTTGATGAAGATCAACCACATATTTATCAGTCATTTGCACGGGGATCATTACCTCGGCCTTCCGGGCCTGCTATTTACAAAACACCTGCTGGGCAGAACCAAAAAGCTACACGTTTATTCACCTCCCGGACTAAGAGAGATCATTGAGCTTCAATACAAAATATCCGAACTTAAACCCTCCTTCGATATCGAATACCACGAAATCGAGAAAGGAAACTCTTTGATCTTTGAGGATCAGGATTTGAAAGTCCTCACCTTGCAAATGAAGCACCGGATACCAACCTTTGGATTTCTTTTTGTTGAAAAAGAAAAGGAAAGAAACATCATAAAAAGAAAAATTTCCAAATACGATATCCCTGTAGAGGTAATCCCCCAGATAAAAAAAGGAGCGGACTTCTTAACGGAACAGGGGACAGTTGTACCAAACAGTGAGCTTACTTTACCTCCCCCGCCCACACGAAAATATGCATTCTGTTCCGATACAGCCTACACCGAAGAATTTCTGGATCAGATCAGGGGAGTTGATCTGTTATATCATGAGGCAACCTTTCTGCA
>SLNX01000157.1 GCA_007132825.1 Bacteroidales bacterium
AATCATAAACCCGTAAAAACAAAGTTTTTTGAAAAAAGGGAGTAATTCAGATGTACGTGCCATGTATTTTTTCCTGGCAGCATAAACGCCAATCAGGAACATGGCGAGGATGTTTACATGAAAAAAGAAAAATCCGCTTAAAGACAGGGAGTATTCCAGTAGTCTCATCCGTATCATTTCTGAGAAGCTACCCTGCTGGAATACAACAAGGGCTTTGTCGATCAGGCTAATGAAATAGGCATCCTGTTCCACCATGGCCTGATCCATTACGGCTTGTACTTCAGGAATCTGAAAGAGAAGTGCCAGAAACCCCATCAGTAAAACCGGCCATGAAATAAAGACAGCAGCCCATATCAGCAGTGTTCTGTCCTTTTTTACATTTCTAAACAACATCAACACGAACCCAAGCAGGGCATAAAAGACCAGAATGTCACCCGCCCAAAGCAAGACCACGTGGGCAACTCCTATCAAAAGCAAAACAAATAGCCGCATGGCAAACAGTCCGGTTACAGGCTTCCCGTCATTATTTTTCTTGTTCAGGAATAGCCAGAAACCATACCCAAAAAGCATTGAGAAGAGAACATAAAACTTGCCTTCAAAAAGAAAGCCGATCATAAAACGTGTGACGACACTTTGCGTATCTGTCCAAAGCGAGTTATCAGATATAAGGGATGCAATGGGGTTGCTGTACCAAATCATGTTAACCATAAGAATGCCGAAAAGGGCAAATCCACGAAGAATGTCAAGGGTGGCGAGTCGTTTGTCCGCCGACACGGGGGCGATTTTTTGGTTCATTGGTTGATTGGTTTAATGGATGTTGAAGCGAAAAATTTTTCGCCCGTACGGTTAAATGTTTTATTTATTGTTTGGATGCGATATAGGTATTGATTAAAATGTTTAACTTTTTGCGGCTGACCGGTTTTGGGGCATAGGCATCACAGCCGGCGTCGAGTATCCGCTGTTCATCTCCGGTTTGCGCGTGTGCTGTGATTGCTATAACCGGTAAGTCGGGTCTGACCTGTTTGATTTTTTTCGTGGCTTCTATGCCGTTCATCACCGGCATTTTGATATCCATCAAAACAAGGGCGATTTCAGGGTGATCAAGGCACATCTGCACCGCTTCTTGTCCGTTAATGGCATGTAGGTTTTGATAACCCATAAGACCAAGCACGCTTTCCAGGTATAAAAAGTTGGCATCGTCATCTTCGGCAATTAAAATGGGGGCGTCTCCGGTTTTCTCCTTTAGAGTTGTTATTTCATCCATTCTTTTTTCTTGTTGTGCAACAGGTTTGTAAAGAATGGTAAAAAAGAAGGTGGATCCTTTGCCCTTTTCGGAGTCAAGCCATATTGAGCCACCGAGCGCTTCCGCAAATCCTTTTGCTATGGTCAGGCCCAGTCCGCTTCCCTCATGTCCCCGTGTCGTGGAAGTATCCTCCTGGGAAAAAGGCTCAAAGATCATTTTCTGTTTGTCATGGGAAATGCCTTTGCCTGTGTCGCTGACAAAAAACTTCAGAAATTCTTTTTGTATTTCGTAACCAATTTGGATGTTGCCTTCTGTGGTAAACTTGATGGCATTGTCGATCAGTTGTTCCAGGATTTTAACCAAAAGGGTTTCATCACTTTTTATTTCCGGATCGCTTTCATTTTTTGGCAGAATAAGGTCGATATTGACTCTGTTATTCGTAAGCTGTTTCTGTGCTTTAATGAATAGATCATGTAACAAGGGGTTGAGTCTGAAATCTTTTTCCCTGACTTCAATGCTATCGTTTGTAACCATCGACACATCCAGAATGCCATTGATTGTGTTGATGAGGCGGTAGCTGCTTTTTTTTAATAGGTCAAAATGCTCCTTTCGCTGATCGGGTGACAGCCCCGCATCGGCCAGGAGCTGACCAAAGCCTAAAATACTGTTAAGAGGGGTCCGTATTTCGTGGGAAATGTTGTTGAGGAAGGCATTTTTCAGTTTGTCGCTTTCTTCGGCTTTCTCCCTGGCAAGAGTTAATGCTTGCTCAGTTTGCTTAATGTGGGTTTGATCAAAAAGATATCCTCGTATTACCAGTGGTTCACCATTTTCGTTGCGCTCGATCTTTGAAAAATCGTAAAACCAGCGATAAACACCATCTTTGCATCGCAGCCTGTAAGATTGCTCATAAGCATCCTTTCTTCTTAATATGTTTTCTTTAATTTTTGGAAAAACAAGTTCCAGATCCTCTTTATGAGCCAGATCTGAAAATCGAAAATTGGGATGGGTAATCTCTTCACGTGTGTATCCAAGAATGTCTTTTACATTCTCAGAGATTTGTGTTACCGGGTACCCCTCACCAACTTTGTATTGGATGGTAAAGACCGGTCCGGCAGAAAAGAGGTCTCTTTCATGCCGAAGCATATCTTCCATGCGTTTGCGATCTGTAATATCGGTTGATATCCCACACAACCCGATGGGTTTGTTGTCTGGATTGTAAAGGATCTGGGTTCTGGCATCCATGATAATTTCCTTACCGTCTGCTGTGCGATTGATCACCTCACCACGCCACTTGCCCAATTTTAGTGTCGAATTAATTACGTCATCCTGGGAATGGCTTTTTTTCTCATCTTCGCCAAATTTATGAACTGATTGGCCAATCAAAGTTTCTTTGGGGTATCCGAGCTTTTCCACTTCTGCCCGGTTAACATAGGTGATGATCCCCTTCAGGTCGGTAACCGTAACGCAATCCTGGATCTGGTCAAGGATAAGAGATTGGAACCTTAATTGATCCTCCGCTTTTTTTTGTTCTGTAATGTCCAGTCCAAGACCCCAGGATGCCCATCCGGGGACTTTTACTTTATGATAGGTGTCAAACCAGGTTATGATACGTTTTTCACCGCTTTTAGCAATCAGCTCAAATGTGTTTATGTTTGCTTCTTTGTTATCAGACACTCCCATCACCAGCTTCCTGTAATCCGGATCCGGGTAAAGCAACTCCATCGCTTTTGGGTTTCCGATGATCTCTTCGGCTTTATATCCGGTAGTTTGCTCGCAGGCTTTATTCCACGCAATAATGAGACCATTCTCATCAAAGGCATTGAGGAGAATGGGCATGTTTTCAAGAATCAGTCTGAACCGCGACTCACTCTTTTTTAATAGTTCTAAAGCATTGAGAGACTCTTGGTTTGTTGGATTCGTTTCTGACATCTTACCCTGTTTTGAGGGTGAAAAACATGTCAAAAATAAAATTATTTTTGAAACAGTGCCTGTATTATTTGATATATTTGTTTGTCTTTGGTATTAAAACCGACTTATAATAGACAAATATCATCATAAGTGGCATAAATACAGCTTGTTTTGTCAGATATTGATAATATCATTTCTAATTCAGGATTGCGGACACCGCTTTTATTTCATCTGCACTGGCATGCTTTGTCATATATTCGCGTACGATGCTGGGAGGCTCAGCACCAATTGCGACAAAGATCATTGCCGCGCTATTCATACAATATCGCAATCCTGTAGGCGGCGGACCGTCATCAAAAACGTGTCCGAGGTGGGAGCCACTGGCTGCGTCAATCACCTCTGTACGGATCATCCCATAAGATTTGTCGGTCCGGTAATACACTGCATTTGGTGTAATGGGTTCAAAGAAGCTAGGCCATCCACATCCAGAATCAAACTTGGTGTCGGAATAAAATAATGGCTGACCGCTGGCCGCAGAAAAGTATATACCGGCTTCACTGGTTTCATAATATTTTCCCGTAAAGGGCCTTTCCGTCCCCGCTTGCCTTAAAACTTGATACTGCTGTGGATCCAGCAGATTTTTCCATTCCTGGTCTGAGCGCTGAATGTCATAGGTGCCCGGGTCGTTGTCTTTTTTATTGATGGTCATGTCGGTTTCGTTTATGATATTCTGACTCTGCATCATA
>SLNX01000025.1 GCA_007132825.1 Bacteroidales bacterium
GACGGACACCCGTGCTGGCGGGGCGGCCATTTTCGCATCAACATGCTGCCAACAACCTGTCATGTCTATTTTGGACAGGTAACAGGCGCCACACCGGATGGCCGACTGGCAAATAAACCTTTGTCTGAAGGGATCAGCCCCGTGCAGGGAATGGATGTCAATGGTCCGACCGCTGTTCTGAAGTCAGCTTCGAAAATTGATCATACCCTGACCGGGGGCACATTGCTGAACCAGAAATTTACGCCATCCTTCTTCAATGATGAAGAAAGCTATCAAAAACTGACCGCATTGATCAGAACCTATTTTCGAATGAACGGGCACCATATTCAGTTTAACGTGGTTTCTGCCGATACTTTACGCAAAGCCAGGGAGAATCCCGTTCAATACAGAGACCTCATTGTTCGTGTAGCAGGATACAGCGACTACTTCAACGATCTTGGAGAAGATTTACAAAACGAAATCATCATGCGTACGGAACATGGTGAATAATTCAATCGCTGTATATAAGACCGGTAATTCATTTTAAATCCATTTTTGTATGATAAAAAACCCAAAAATCCTCTTTTTTCTGGTCCTGATGACCATGTTAGCTATGCCTGCATCTTATGGCACCGGAATTGAAATCACCGAATCGCATTACAAGCAGGCTGAAGCCTTTCTGCATCCCAACATCAGCAAAATCGTTTATCATCTTGAGGTGTGGCCAAACTGGAATGCAGACAGCGCTGGTTTCTGGCATGTTACCAACACCAGGGACGGGAAACGCTTTTTTCTGACCCACTTTGAGGACAAATCAACAGAAGAGGCCTTCTGTCACCAAACCCTTGCGAATTTGATTGAAGAAAAACTAAAAATTGATGCGGATCCCGACGATCTTCCATTTAACCGTATTGATGTCCTTAAAGGTGACACCTTTGCCATTGAACTAAAAGACACCATATGGCATTATCATCAGGAAACAAATGCACTTTTTTTCCATAAGGAAAGACCCACAAGAGACAGGCAATCAGTGAAATCGCCCGATGAAAATTTTGAAGCTTTCATTAAAGATCATAACTCGTTTGTCAGGGAGATAGAATCAGGCAAAGAAACACAGTTAAGTCTTACGGGGAAGCCATTACGGGGTTATGGCAATCCATATGGGTGGAGTGATATCATTGAAGGCCCTGACGGAGAGCGTCCTGACAATGTTTTTGTGAGTTGGTCACCCGACTCCCGGAGACTTTTAACCGTAGTAACGGATCTTCGGCAAGCTGAAAAAATGTATTTGCTTGACAACAGTGTTGATACACTTTACAGGCCGCGTTTGTTGAGCTATTACAGAGGCTCTCCCGGCGACACAACCATTGTTTATCACAAACCGGTGATTTTTGACCTGGAGACCCAAAGCGAAGTCCATGTGAATGTAGATCCCATTCCTCATTTTATGAGTTATGGTTTTAGCTGGAATGAGGCGGGTGACGAATTGTATGGATTATACACACACAGGGGTTACAAGCAGGCAGATATGTTGCGGATAAATGCCGAAACCGGCGAAGCGCGAGTGCTTTTTTCCGAATACAGCGATCTTTCAATAGAGAGTGGAAAGCTGATTGTGGAACGTATCGGGGGTGACTTTTTGCTGTTTAGCTCCGAAAGAAACGGTTGGTATCACTTGTATCTCTATGATTATGAATCCGGGGAGCTTATATCACAGGTTACTGACGGTGAATTTGTTGTGAAGTCACTGGTTCATGTTTGTGAGGATACCGAAACCATTTACTTTATGGCCGGCGGGAAGGAAAACGACCGGAACCCTTACTACAACCACTTGTATAAAGTTCGGTTTGATGGCCGGGAGATACATTTGCTGACTCCGGAAAATGCACACCATCAAGTTCGCATTTCGCCATGCGGAACTTTTGTAGTGGACAACTATTCAAGGTTTGATAAACCCACGGTTTCAGTCATGCGGGAACTGGAAACAGGTAACATCGTGCATAAAATCAGTGAAGCCGACATTGATGATTTGTACGAAATTGGCTGGACTGTACCCAAACAGTTTGTGGTAAAAGGGAGGGATGATGAAACCGATATTTACGGATTGCTTTATTACCCTGCTGACTTTTCTCCAGAAAACAGTTATCCATTGATAAACTATGCCTACAGTGGTCCGCATGGATCCTTTGTTCCCAAATCTTTCCGGCAGGCCCTGATCAATGTGATGACACCGTTTACCCAATTTGGTTTTGCCGTGATGATGGTAGACGGTCTGGGTACATCTGACAGGTCCAGGTCTTTTCGCGAATGGTCGTATCGCAATATTGGGGGCAACATGCATTGCCATGCTGCTGCAATAAAGCAGTTGGGCGAAAAATACAGCTGGCTGGATATCAATCGTGTTGGTATTTTTGGTCATTCGGCCGGCGGCTATGATGCGACCCGGGCCATGTTATTATACCCTGAACTGTTTAAAGTAGGTGTGTCATCGGCTGCAAACCATGACCATCGTATGGAAAAGGCCTGGTGGCCGGAGATGTACATGGGGTATCCTGTGGGTGAATATTATCACGAACAGTCGAACATTACCAACGCTGAAAAACTGGAAGGCCGGTTGTTGATTGCCCACGGTGGTATTGATGAAAACGTAAACCCATCAGCTACTTTCAAGCTGGCCTGGAAGCTCATTGAGGCCGGTAAGGATTTTGACATGCTTATCCTTCCGGGAATACGACATGGTTTTGGCTCCAGCTCGGGGGACTATTTCACAAAAGTGCGATGGAACTATTTCATCAGACACCTGTTGCCGGCTGAACCGGTACACAATTATCAGTTTCAGACAATAGCCCGATGATTTTTTTGAAAAAGCCTCTAATCAAGGCACGAAGGAGGTGATTTCGTTATTCAAACCCCTGAACCCGGTCAGGTCAAGCCTGGCACGCCCCACAATCAGTCCCGATTCAGCACGTATCGGGATCTTGTTTTTGTCGTCCGAAATCCATAGTGTCATGGGATAGGGTTGACTGAACACCTGGCCCCTGAGCATCTCCGGTTTAAACCTCAGGGTATTAAATGTGCCCAAACTGGTTGTGACCTGTTCCCTGCCTTCAAAAAGAATGCGACTCACATAAACCGTGTCGCGGTGAAAAAACTGAACCTCATAAGAGTCGCCAGGCTCGGCAGACTGCATGTCAAAATGCCTGGCATAGTAATAGGCAGAGATGAGGTCCTGAACAGGACTCGATGCATCAATAACTGTGTCTTTTGTGATGATCTTCCCGTCATCCCAATGAAACCGAACATCTGCATTTCGGGTGTGCCTCCCCTCGCGAACTGTTTTGTGGAACCAAACCGGAGCCATTACATCGGAGCTGAAATGGGACACATATTCGTTTTCCACCTTGAAAAAAAGGTTGAACATACCCCGGGTGTTGGCACGTCCTGTGATTTTCATGGAAGGCATTCCATCTACCATGACAGTCTCAGGTTGAATGACCAGAGAGGCATCACCCGCTGTTACGTTTCCAGTGATTCGGCTGTGGTACATCGCCCGGAAATATAACTGTTCCCCCTTCTGAAAGGGGGTTTCCTCCAACAGAGAATCAAGTCCTGTTTCGTCATTGGCACGAAACGGAAGAAAAAACATCAATAATATCAATAAAACCTTCACCATGATTCGCATTATATGAACGCAAAATCCACCCAATCCTTGCTTTCAAAAAAAAGAAAAAGACAATAATACAGAAAATTATACAGACAGGCGATGTTACCGAATCAACACGGACTCGGTAAAAACTTCACCATCCGTGATAGAAATCCGTAAAAAATAAAAACCGGGATTAAGAGTCTTGGCTTTTGTAAACAGGTAGTTGCCACTTTCGTCA
>SLNX01000214.1 GCA_007132825.1 Bacteroidales bacterium
ACCCTGAGTGGCGGAGGGGCACGCGGTCTTGCACACGTCGGTGTCTTGCATGTGCTTGACAGCATCGGTTTACAGATCGATTACATCACGGGTACGAGTATAGGTAGCATTGCGGGAGGGATGTATGCCGCAGGCTATTCAGCTGCCGAAATTGAAACCTTTGCCCTGGAGATGGATTGGGAAACATTGTTTACCAGAACATCCGACCTGAACTACATTCATCCGTCAGACAGGGTGGATTACAGAAACTTTGTCCTTGAACTGCCTATTAAAGACAGAAGGATTCAGTTCGCTACCGGAGCCATTGAGGGGCAACAATTGTGGAATGTATTAAATGAGGTCTTCCTGCACACGTATGGCATAAAAAATTTCGATCAATTGCCCATCCCCTTTGCCTGCGTGGCTACTGACGTAAGCAATGGTGATGCTGTTGTAATGCGGGATGGCAACCTTGTCACCGCAATCAGAGCCTCCATGGCCATCCCTTCTGTATTTACGACGGTTGAAAGAAACGGTTACGAACTTATTGATGGTGGTGTTGCTGATAATTTTCCCGTTATACTGGCAAAAGAGATGGGAGCAGATTATGTGATTGGTGTCAATGTATCACAAGGTCTGCGGCCCGTTGAAGAGCTCCGGACTCCCATTGACATCATTTACCAGATGGGCTTTTACAGCGATGCCAGAATGTTTACAAAAAACCGTGCTGAGACCGATCTTTTCATTGAACCGGATCTGAAAGGTTACACTGCTGCCAGCTTTGCAGCTACAAGGGAAATCATCGAAAGGGGCAAGGAGATCGCCCGCCAATATATTGACGAATTTGAACAGATAGCAAAACTGCAAAACAGAAAAAAGTCCGATCCGGAAGCAGAACTGAACATAAAAGATTTTGAGCTGGTCATTGATTCGATTGTTTTTCAGGGGCTTGATCAGGTCAGACCCTGGTTTGCCAGAAGCATCATCCATATTGATCCGGGAGATACGCTAAATGCAAGAAGCCTTACACAAGCAGCAAACAGATTGTTTGCCACAGGATACTTTGACCGGGTGCATTATAACCTGGAAAGCTGTATGGACACGGGAAATGTGATTCTGTTTCTGGATATTGCTGAAAGACCTTTTGCGCGCATTTCAGCTGCCATGCAATTCAGTTCATTTACCGGTGTTGGTCTTTCTGGAAAAATCTCAACAAAAAAATTCCTTATTTATAACACACGTGCCTCAGTCGCCTTTTTATTGGGTGAAAAGCCGGCATTTAGATCCAATATCACTTTTTTCACAAGCGACCGGCGCAACTTCTGGTTTTCGTGGCACAGCAACGGACGGTATCTGACATTTCCGTTGTACGAAAACTTTAAACCGGTCACTGAATATAAACAAAACTATTTCCGTACGAGCTTATCAGGCAATCTTCAATCAGGTGATCACTCATTCTTCACATTCAGCGGATCTTATTACTACCAGAGCCTTTCTCCAAATATGTTGGCACCGGTAACAATAGAAGGAAGTACAAGGGCAATAATTGCCGGCATAGGCTGGCAACACCACAGTTTGAACAAGAATGCTTTTCCTACCAGGGGGCAATTGATTCAAATCCAAAACAGTTTTTATTTTAACCAGAAACCATCCTTCCCAAATATTGTTGTCGATGGAGACAAAAGTACACTGGAAGATCTTGACATAAGGATCCGTAACTTTTTCCAAACACATATTCGCTGGAGCAGCTATGTTCCGATCAATGAACGACTCACCCAAAAGATACAGTTTCAGTTGGGTTATAACATTAAATATGAGCAAGGCTTCATCAATAGCTTTAACCTTGGAGGCACCTACCATTTTCTCGAAAACCAGATCACCTTTACAGGATTAAACGAATATGAGCTTATCAGTGAAAACATCCTTGCAGCAAGCATTGGTTATCAATACCATATTGGAAGATCGGTTTACGCTTCAGCAATTGCCAATGCAGCCATGTATGATTTCAGGGTGGGCAGACCGGAAGAGATCGGTCTTGACAATCTGATTCTGGGAGGAGGTCTTTCTGTTGGATATGACGGAATGCTCGGTCCCTTTGAGCTTACCTTTTCTTACAGTCCGCAAACCAACAAGATCATTGGTTACGTAAACCTGGGATGGATGTTTTGAGGTTGATGTTGAGATTAAGGTTTAGTCGTTTAGGAGTTTAGTTGTTTAGTTGTTTGATGATTGGTTAACGCTTAACGCTTAACGCTTAGGGTTTCTATCACAAATTTCTCTTTGTGCTCTCTGCGTATTTGCGGTAAATTATTTTTTTCACCGCAGAGAAGAACGCAAAGGTGATTTTTAATCAGCGTGGATCAGTGTTCCATTCAACGAGATAGCACACTGATTACGCGGATACAACGGATCTATTTTTTATCCCTTTTGATAGTACGTTTAAACTTCAAAACAGCAAAATTTATTTCAATAGTTGTTTCTGTCTCGCTGAGATTCAAATCATCATCAAGTATTTCTGCAATGATCTCACCGCTTTTTTGGAGCAATGGCTCTTTAGCTTCATCATTGTTTTGCTTTGAGAGCAATTGAAGGTTTTTTCCTAATTCCCTGATTTTTGAAAAAGTTTCGATTATTGACAGCGTTGTTTGGGTTGCATTGGGGCCTTTCAGGATTGTTGCAAGCATATATAATCCTTTTTCGGTAAAGGCTTTGGGCAGTTTCGTTTTGCCTCCTTTTGTTGAAGTCGAAAATTTCGACCTCAATGGCGACCAATCAGCCTCACTCAATTCAATTATATAACCAGAAGGAAACTTTTCAGGATTGTTTTTCACCGCTTCATTGATTCGCTTTGTTTCTACTTCATATAAGGCGGCAACATCCGAATCAATCATAACCATTTGGTTGCCAATTGAAACTATTTTGTTTTCGATTTGCTTGATAATGCTCATAATCCACTAATTTGCGCTTCGCGCGTCATTTTTCATTGTGTTACGGATTTGTTGGGTTGTTTGCCAATAATTGTGGGTTGTCTTTATCCTTGTTTTTGTCTTTGTCGGTTGCCATAGTGCATTTTCGTTGGATTTCAGTACAAAAATATGGCGGGATAAATTGGCTTGCAAGGTTTTGGAAGGGTTTAATGGTGTTCAGTATGATAAATTTTTTAAACGGCGGAATTAAGGTTAAGGTTGAGCTGGGAACTGGGAGCTGGGAACTGAGAACTGGGAGCTGGGAACTGGGAGCTGAGCGTAACAAAAAGAACAAAGAATCGTAAGGGCGAATTGCAATTCGCCCCAACGCACGGTCCGTATGGGCGAAAGATTTTTCGCCTCAACAAAAAAGCCCCATCACGTATGTGATGAGGCTTCTTGTAAAAATCCGGCGATGACATACTCTCCCGGGGGTGGCCCAGTACCATCTGCGCTGACAGGCTTAACGACTCTGTTCGGAATGGGAAGAGGTGGACGCTGCCGCTATGATCACCTAAAAGAAGGTTGAGGTGTTTAGATGTTTAGTCGTTGAGTTGTTTAGTCGTTGAGTTGTTTCACATTAAAACTTCTAAACTCCTAAACTCCTAAACTCCTAAACTCCTAAACCCTGTCTTTTAAAAAAGGGATAAACACAATCAGTCAACAAACAGCGCACAGAACCTTAAGAAAGATCTCGGGTGATTAGTACTGCTCGGCTTTGCCATTACTGACTTTACACCTGCAGCCTATCTACGTCATCGTCTTTAACGACCCTTATTAATGGAAGTCTCATCTTGAGGCGAGTTTCGTGCTTAGATGCTTTCAGCACTTATCTCATCCAAACTTAGCTACCCAGCGGTGCAACTGGCGTTACAACTGGTACACCAGAGGTTTATCCGACAC
>SLNX01000228.1 GCA_007132825.1 Bacteroidales bacterium
AAAAAACTTTCATCCAAGATTATTTTATTACTTTTGCCCTCCAAAACAAAAAGCTATGGCGAAAAATCTGGTAATTGTTGAGTCACCGGCAAAGGCGAAAACAATAGAAGGTTTTCTTGGTAAGGAGTTTACGGTTAAGTCCAGTTTCGGACATGTTCGCGACCTCCCAAAGAATACAATTGGTGTAGACATTGACAAGGGTTTTGACCCTGATTATGAAATTCCTGCGGATAAGAAACCGGTTGTTGCCGACTTGCGAAAACTGGCTAAAAATGCCGAAACAGTGTGGCTTGCCACCGATGAGGACCGGGAGGGAGAAGCCATTTCATGGCATCTGGCAGAAAGTCTTAAACTCGACCCAGGGCACTATAAACGCATTGTTTTTCATGAGATTACAAAAAATGCCATTTTAAACGCAATCAAGCAGCCCCGGAGCATTGACCAAAACCTCGTTTATGCTCAGCAGGCAAGGAGGGTTTTGGATCGTTTGGTTGGTTTTGAATTGTCACCGTTACTGTGGAAAAAGGTCAAACCTGCATTGTCAGCCGGTCGGGTACAGTCGGTAGCTGTTCGGCTTATTGTGGAAAGGGAGAAGGAAGTGCAAGGATTCAACGCCACAAGCAGCTATAAGGTCTCGGCAATGTTTCTGGTGGAACACAATGGTGACACAACGCCGCTAAAGGCAGAATTGCCAAAACGTTTTAAGACCAGGGAAGAGGCAAGGGCATTTCTTGAAACTTGTAAGGGTGCTACATTTAAGATAGAAGACATTGAAAAGAAGCCGGGCAAAAAGTCTCCGGCCCCGCCATTTACTACTTCCACACTGCAACAGGAAGCAAGTCGCAAGCTGGGTTTCTCCGTTAGCCGAACCATGGTTGTTGCACAAAAGTTGTATGAGTCTGGCAAGATCACATACATGCGTACCGACTCTCATAATCTTTCAGGTGCGGCTATGGCTATGGCCAGGGAGGAGATCGAAAAAAACTTTGGTGCTGAGTTTGTGAAACTCAGGAAATATGCCACAAAATCGAAAGGGGCACAGGAGGCTCATGAGGCCATCCGCCCAACCTATATTAATGTTCACAATGCAGGCAAAGATGCTGCCGAAAAGAAACTTTATGAACTGATATGGAAGCGCACCATTGCTTCACAGATGAGTGATGCATTGCTGGAGAAAACCAATATTACCATCGGCATCTCAACAACAAAAAAAGAAAAGTTCATTGCTTCGGGAGAGGTGATCAAGTTTGAGGGTTTCTTAAAGGTGTATCTTGAATCAAGCGATGACGAGGAGGAGGAAAATGGAACCGGTTTGTTACCCCCTTTGAAAAAGGAGCAGGTCTTACCGCTGCAGGAAATGACAGCTACTGAAAGGTATACAAAACCGTTGCCCAGATACACCGAAGCCAGTCTGGTAAAAAAGATGGAAGAGCTTGGTATCGGGCGCCCATCCACATATGCGCCTACCATCAGTACAATACAAAAACGCACCTATGCAATCAAAGAAAGCCGGGAGGGTGTAAAAAGAGCCTATAGTCAATTAACCTTGAGCAGGGACAAGATCAACGAGAAAGAGATGTATGAGATAACCGGGGCCGATAAAAACAAACTGTTCCCCACAGATATTGGCCAGGTCGTCAACAGTTTCCTTATGGAACATTTTGCAGGGATCATGGACTACCATTTTACCGCAAAGGTGGAAAGGGAGTTTGATGAAATTGCAGAGGGTAAAAAACAATGGTCGTTGGTTATCAAGGATTTTTATTGGCCATTTCACGATAAGGTCGAGCAAACGCTAAAGGAGTCGGAAAAATACAGTGGCCAGCGTTTGCTGGGACAGGATCCTGCAAGTGGCCGGAACGTATATGCCAGGATCGGTAAATTTGGATCAATGATCCAGATTGGGGAACCGGACGATGTGGACAAACCCCGCTTTGCCAGCATGAGAAAAGGACAAAGCCTTGACAGCATTACCCTGGAAGAAGCGCTTGACTTGTTTAAACTTCCGCGAAAGGCTGGCGAGTATGAGGGCAAAGAACTTGTAATCGGGGTGGGACGTTTCGGTCCGTATATCAGGCACGACAACAAGTTTTACTCGTTACCAAAGGAGGAGGATCCGCTGGCTATAACCACCGAAAAAGCGGTTGAAGTCATTGAGGCAAAAAGGGAAAGTGACCGGCAGAAAATCATTAAGTCATTTGATGAGGATCCCGAAATACGTGTCCTGAAAGGACGTTGGGGACCCTATATTGCATCCGGAAAAAAGAACTTCAAGCTTCCAAAAAACCTGAACCCGGAAGAAATAACCCTCGAAGAGGCAAAAAAAATTATCTCCAGCGGAACATCTGACGCAAAATCCCGTAAAACCAAAAGAGCAACTTCGTCAAAAAGGGGTAAATAATATGATTTTTTGGTATACATATGGATATTGCGGATTTTTTTGAAGCCATTGACACAGCCGTCATTGGGAAAGGGGTTAAACTACACCCCTTCATGTTGGCGAATTTTTTTAAAATTAACCTGGAAAACAAGGGATTTCCCGACCTGGAGGGTACTGATATTGCTTTAATTGGCGTCAAAGAAGACCGCAAAGGCAATAATGGGTGCTCCATTGCACCAGACTACGTGCGCCAATATCTTTACCAACTTTTCAGAGGCCCCCATCCCGCCAAAATTGCAGATCTTGGTAATATTAATGCCGGAGATAAAGTCACCGATACATATTTTGCAGTAAAGACAGTTGTTGCCCACCTGCTTGAAAAAAACATCACACCTGTGATCATCGGGGGAAGTCAGGATATCACCTATGCCAATTATCAGGCTTATGAGTTGCTCGGACAGATCATTAACATTGTATCTGTGGATGCTTCTTTTGATATTGGTACAAAGAAAGGGGAAGCCCTGAACAACAAGAACTTCTTAAGTGCCATTTTAACCAATAAGCCTAATTATCTGTTTAATTACACGAACATTGGGTATCAGACTTTTTTTGTGGATCAGGATGTCATAGAGCTCATGGACAAACTGTATTTTGATGTTTACCGGCTTGGATATGTCCGGAAAAACATGGAGGAGGTGGAACCTATTGTCAGAAATGCTGACTTGATGAGCTTTGATATATCTGCAATCCGGCAGTCTGACGCACCGGCCAATGCCCATGCCTCTCCCATGGGACTCTATGGCGAAGAGGCTTGTCAGATCGTCAGGTATGCAGGGTTGAGTGACAAGTTGAGTTCGATTGGGTTTTACGAGCTTAACCCAGCTTTTGACAATGCTGAACAAACAGCTCACCTTCTTGCTCAAATGATCTGGTATTTCATTGATGGGTATTACCACCGCAAAAATGACTTTCCGGACAAAAACATTAAGGATTCTGATGCTTTCATTAAATATGTAGTCTCAATACGGGAATTTCAAAATCATATCAATTTTTATAAAAGCAAAAAGAGTGACCGATGGTGGATGGAGGTTCCCTGTCCGCCCGGCTTGCAGCAAAAGTATGACCGGCAGTTTCTTGTTCCCTGTTCATACAAGGATTACCAGGAGGCATGTCAGAATGAGATCCCGGAAAAGTGGTGGCAGGTTTATCAGAAGTTTGTTTAACATGAATATTACTGCATGATCATTATTACATAGAATTTTATTGTATTTTTGTCAGTTATTCTTGTTTCGTAAAGTAATACGATTATAGCAGTTTTTTCGTTATCTGAAATGTAAACATAAACCAAGCAAACAAAACCAGGCCCTATTCAATGCCTACTTATAAAACCATTTTATTGTTCACCCTTATCCTGACAGGGAGTGCGGTTTTTGCGCAACAGGAACCTCAGTTCAGCCATAACATGTT
>SLNX01000221.1 GCA_007132825.1 Bacteroidales bacterium
AGGGCACATAATTGCAGGCCTTTGGGAACCGGGCGGTATGTTTCCTTTTTATGGGCTGGGGCAAAGGCCAAACGCAGAATTCTGAAAACATAACCTGCGGCAAGCAAGCTTCCAGCCAGTACCGCAGGTGCCCACCACCATTGGCCACTGAGGAAGATTCCCTGCAGGAGCATCCATTTCGCAACAAAACCTCCGCTTGGGGGAAGTCCGATCAGACTGACTCCGGCGAGGCCTATCGCCATAACGGTCATGGGCATCCGTGATACCAGGTCTCTCAGTGACTCTATTCGGTCATTCCCAAAGGCAATTATGATGATACCAGCGGAAAGGAAGAAGGAGGATTTGGCAAAAGCGTGGGCCAGGACCTGATAAATTCCGGCGGTCCAAACCGGGGAAAGCCAATCAGCCGAACCAGTCGTTACTCCCGGAGCAAGAACCAACAGCGGGAAAATCATGAGCAAATACCCAAGTTGGGCTACACTGGAATGGGCCACGATCAGCTTTAGATTGGTTTGCATGAAAGCTTGCCACGAACCCCAGACTACCGCTATTGCTCCGGCAATTCCAATAAGTTGTCCGGCGGCAAAAGTAAGGGAGACTCCAAAGACTTCCATCCACAAGCGGAGCAAAATGTAGAATGCTCCCTTGACCACCAAAGCGGAAAGAAGGGCACTTACCGGGGCAAGGGCAGAGGAGTGCGCCGGTGGCAGCCAAAAATGAAAAGGAAAGCCGGCCATTTTAATCATAAGCCCGATGGTGATGACCAGCAGGGCAAAGGTTGATGTTGTGCCGGGCTCCAAAACCTGTCCCAGAAGTCCAAGGTCAAGCACACCCGTACTCCCATAAAGAAGAGCTGTTCCAAAAAGATAGGACATTGAACCAACAATCGCGGCCAACAGATAACGCAACCCGGCAAACAGTGCGGTTGTTTTTCCGGACAGCACTGCCAATGCAACCGCGCAGATGCCTACCACTTCGATGGTAACGAACAGATTAAACAGGTCATTGGAGAGAAATAGCCCGTTGAGTCCGGCCCAGAGAAAAAGCCACAAAGGCCAGAATAGGGGAAATTTAAAGGTGCCGGTATCCTGATCACGGAAATACCACCAGGCATAAAGGCTGATGAATGCGCCCACCACAGCGGTCATCCCAATAAACACTGCCGCCAGGGGATCCATTCGCAACAGAATACCCAGAGGAGGCTCCCACCCCCCCAGGATATGGATAACCGTTCCATGCCGCATCACATCAACGATGGCGAACACTGACAATACAACTGTGAGAATGCTTCCAGTCAGACCAACTACAGCCTCTCTTCTTGATTTGAAGAACAGACTCATTGTTGCCATCAAAATCGGCAAGCCCACAAGCAGGGCAGGAAATGGAGATGTTGGCAATTCGGTCATTTTTCGTTGTTAAAAGATTCTTCTCCTGTTAACTGATAAATACGACGGGCCAAAGCAAGGGCAAAAGCACCGGAAGCAACCGCAACTACGATTCCCGTTATGACCAGTGCGTGAGGTACCGGGTCGGCAAAATTGAGGGCATCTCGTTCGGCAAAACTGACGAAAGCAAGAAAGACCCCTCCACCCATTATAATGGTAGCAATGATTTTTTTTATGAAATGTTTTGAGGCAAAGACTCCGCCTATGCCGATGGCAAAGAGAACTGCGGAGGTTAAACTGTATATCTGATAGGCTTCCATATTATGAATCAATTTGCGGATTCGTTTTCCTTAGGTTCCTCTTTCATTTGATTTAGATTGGCATATATGGCAGTCAGTGCTGCGGCAATGCTTATTGCCGCAAGCGTTTCCACGATCAAAATCAAGGTTCCGGCATAAGCTTTTGGGTATTCAAACAGGGTTGCACCTCCGGACATAAAGACAAAACCCATTAAAAGGAAAAATCCAAGTCCCATGATCAGGACAAGTTGACCAACCCATCTGGGTATCATAGCAAATACAGGTTTGCCTCCCAAATGAAGAAGTATCCCGATTGCTCCCCACAAAACAGCAGCCTGAAAAGCTCCTCCCGGACCGGATTTTCCAATGTATAAAAGAAAAGCTCCAAACAGGAATAAAACTGGTGTGAAAAACAAAATCACCTGCCGCAGCAAGGGGTCTTTTGCAACCACGTCGGGCTTTGTGTAAATTTTAATTCCACCGGTTACAAAGATAGCCAACAGGCCTAATAGAATAACTCCGATCTCTAACCAGGTATCATAAGCGCGAAAATTCAACAACACAGCAGTGACAGGGTGTTCAACCCCCGATTCGGGAAGCATAGATTCAGCGGCGGCGGTCAAGCCTCCACCCTGTGGTATCTGCCATATAGCTTCCAAAGAAATGAGCAGAAATAGACCCAGACCGACTCCAAAAGCCAGCCTGGGAAGCAAAAAAGTTTTAATTTTCTTTCTGGAAGCTGAGCTTTGAATTGCTTCAGTGTTATTATGTTTTTCAGAAATCGTTGAAGAAAAGTCTCGTAATGCATCCAGAAACAAAACACCCAGAAAACCAGCTGCGATAGCCGCCTCCGTAATGGCTACATCTACGGCTCCCAATCGAACCCAGGCAAGTGCCAGTGCAAGTCCAAAGGCAAAGAAAAGAAAGACGCTCTGGGAAAGTCTGGGTGCAAGCAAGCTTTGCAGGGCCAGATAAATCGCAAGAATGGCCAGTAATCCGTCGATCAGAATACTCATTCCCGGTCCTCCTTTCCTTTTCCTGGTTGGTCCTGTTCTCTCTGGAAACGGGCAATCAGATAGCAGGAAGTGGAGCTGGCCAGGAGGGTGAAGAACCATATAAAGAAAATCTTTACCGCCGCCCAAGGGGATGCGATATGAAGGGCCATGCCGGCAGCAATGAATCCCAACCCCAAATTATCTGCTTTGGTAAGTGCATGCAGACGGGAAAACAAATCGGGGAAACGAAGCACTCCGAGGGTTCCAGCCAAAAAAAAGAAACAACCCACCAACAGAAGAATAACGGTGATCACTTCATATATTGTCATCGGACCTCTCCTTTCTTGTTTTCCAGACCTGAAACAGTCCGATTACCAGCAGAATCGCCAGCACATTAAAAGTTATGGCGACATTCAACAAAGTAAGCTCCTGCAGATAACCTGCCAATACCAATAATACGGCCATTCCAGTAGTACCAAACAGCTGGGTCGTGAGCAGGCGGTCGGCCACTGTTGGCCCTCGCCATATACGAAAAAGCCCCAGGGCTATGTTAAGCAGGAGAAAAATACTGACAATGATAAAAACAACATCCATAAAATATGTGTTATCAAAAAAGAATCAATCCACGATTTCCCTGAGAGGGCAAGATCCGTCCGGAACGTAAAGTTACGATCAGTCTAACCTGCTCCGATCTCATTAACCAACAATTAGTCAAAATAATTGTTTGACAGGCCTTTCAATTTTTGTTTTTTCAGTGCGAAAATAAAACAAATATTTTTACTGCACATATTCATATTCGGTAATGCTTGCGACTCCCACTTCCCTTATTTTGAAACATTATATATTAGCCAAAACCTTTGGCAGTGATATTTATTTTTTACTATTTTTATCCCGAACTTTAAGGCTTTCAATCATTAACGACACCAAAACCAAATATTTGCATCAGTTAACATCCTCATCAATAAACATATGCAAGTATTTTGTTTCAAATCTACGTTTAAAGTCTTAAATTGAATGCGTCATAACCAAGGCCAAAATATATGAACAAGAAAACTACCCTGGACACCAAGCGATCACACCTGTTTGCCTCCCTGTCCATCACTGCAGCATTTCTGCTAATCGGCATTTTCACACTTTCATCGTTTAC
>SLNX01000184.1 GCA_007132825.1 Bacteroidales bacterium
GGTTCGGGTTCCGACTCCGGTTTTGTAACAGCAGGCATGCTATCAACCTGGTAATTAACTGGCAACTGCTTCAACAAATCAAGTTGACGGTAAAGTATGCGCAAGTCATCCTTTACCAGGTCAATGTCGAGCGACATATCTTTATCGGGGTGATACAGGTTGACAACTTCTATTTGCTTTGAAATTTGTTCGATGATGAGGTTAATCTCTTTTTTGATATCGGGATAATTCATGATACAATCCAAATTTATAGACAATTCTTATCGGAGAATACAAAACGATGTAAAGTTATTGTTTATTTTTGTCATGGGTATCAGTTTTTCTCTTTGAATTGATTCCCGGTTTGCGTACAATTTATATTTTAAATCATGTTTCTGGAAAACGAGCACGACAGAGCCCGGCGCAGGGGATGGATTGAGGTGATATGTGGAAGCATGTTCTCCGGGAAAACGGAAGAGTTGATCCGACGTTTAAAGCGGGCCCGCATTGCCAGACTCAAGGTTGAAATATTTAAACCCGGAGTAGACAACCGTTATGACGAAGAAAAGGTGGTTTCTCACGATGCAAATGAAATACAATCGACACCGGTTCCTTCTTCTGCGAACATTCTGCTGATGGCCAATGATGTAGACGTGGTTGGCATTGATGAGGCCCAGTTTTTTGATGCAGGCCTTCCAGATGTGTGCAATCAGCTTGCCAATTCGGGTATCCGTGTGATTGTGGCCGGTCTGGATATGGATTACACCGGCAAACCATTTGGTCCGATGCCCAGTTTGCTTGCCACAGCCGAATATATCACCAAGGTTCACGCCATTTGTTTGCATTGCGGGCACCTCGCCCAGCATTCACACCGGATCATTGACAACGACAAACTTGTAGTTCTGGGTGAGACAGATGCTTACGAGCCTCTTTGCAGAAGTTGTTTCATAAAACAAACTGGGGAAAAATAGAAAAGTGTTTTTACAGGCGCTTTTTGATCGCTTTGGTTTCTTGCTCAAATCCGGGCTTACCCAGCAAGGCAAACATATTTTTCTTGTAATCCTCCACCCCCGGTTGATCAAATGGATTTACATCGAGGATATATCCACTGATGGCACAAGCCATTTCGAAAAAGTAAATCAGACCACCGATATGGTAAGGGGTGATCTCCGGGAGTATGATCTCCAGGTTGGGCACATCACCGTCAACGTGGGCCAGCATAGTTCCGCGTGAAGCCATCTCGTTCACAAAACCGACAGATTTTCCTGCCAGGTAATTCAATCCCTCCAAATCATTCTCATCTTCAGGGATAATCACTTCATGACGGTCTTTGCCGATAGTAATGGTGGTCTCAAAAAAGTTCTTATGGCCATCCTGAATATATTGTCCCATCGAATGGAGGTCGGTTGTAAAGGTTACTCCTGCCGGAAATATTCCTTTTCCCCCCTTTCCTTCACTTTCACCAAAAAGCTGCTTCCACCACTCAATGAAGAAGGTAAGGGAAGGGTTATATGTGGCCAGTATTTCGGTTGTTTTTCCTTTGCTGTAGAGAATGTTTCTTATCACCGCATAATGGGCCGCAGGGTTTTCGGTCAGCTGGTCCTTTTCTCTTAGAAGCTCTGCCATGCTTACAGCACCCTGAACCAATTCCCGAATATTGTGTCCTGCCACGGCAATGGGCAACAACCCCACTGGAGTCAGAACGGAATATCGTCCCCCAACATCATCAGGGATCACATAACTTTTATAATCTTCTGCGTCTGCAAGTGTTTTTAGCGCACCTTTTGAGGCATCTGTAACAGCTATGATGCGCTTTGCAGCCTGATCCTTTCCAAGTTTCCTTTCCAGCAGCTCCCTTAACAAACGAAAAGCAATAGCCGGCTCAGTTGTTGTACCCGACTTGGATATCACAATGATTGAGAAAGACTTGTTTTTCAGCCAGTCAAGCAGATTATGCAGGTAGTCCTGGTCCAGATGATGACCGGCATAAACCAGCTGGATTTGTTTCTCTTCTGTTTCGTTGGCCGGGAATGGGTTGGTGGAGAGTGCTTCGCACACTGCACGGGTTCCAAGATATGAACCTCCGATTCCTACCAAAACAGCAACCTCAGAATGCTCACGTAACTCAGCTGCATCTGATTCTATGCGTGTTAACAGTGCATGATCAACCTTTCCGGGGAGATCAACCCAACCAAGGAAATCATTCCCTTTTCCCTCTTTCTTGTATATCTGATCCCTGTGTAGGTCTACCTCACGCCGGAACAGATTCAGCTCATCCCCCGACACAAATTCGTTTACATACAGATCATTAATAATCAAAGACATATGCATATTTTAATATGGGGACTTAATCGAGTTTTCTTGCGATCTCAACGGTTTCAAAGGCTTCGATGATATCCCCCACCTTGATGTCATTAAATTTTTCGATGTTGAGGCCACATTCATAACCGGCCGAAACCTCCTTGACATCCTCTTTGAATCGTTTGAGCGATCCAAGAACCCCGGTATAAATAACGATGCCATCGCGAATAAGCCTGATGCTGGCATTGCGGTGAATTTTACCATCCAACACCATGCATCCGGCAACAGTTCCCACTTTCGATATTTTAAATACTTCACGGACTTCGATGTTTGCAAGGATCTTTTCTTCAATTTCAGGTGATAGCATACCCTCAATCGCCGATTTGATCTCGTTGATGGCGTTATATATTACGCTATAAAGGCGGATGTCTATCTGTTCTTGCTCGGCAAGTTTTCTTGCTGCCATGGAAGGTCTGACCTGGAATCCGATAATGATGGCGTTGGAAGCTGAGGCTAGCAAGACATCACCTTCGGTAAGCTGTCCGACAGCCTTATGGATAATGTTTACCTGTATCTCTTCGGTGCTTAATTTAAGCAAGGAATCACTTAATGCCTCGACGGAGCCATCCACATCACCTTTAACAATAATATTGAGTTCCTTAAAGTCTCCGATGGCGATCCGGCGACCGATTTCGTCAAGTGTAATATGTTTTTGGGTCCGCAGTCCCTGTTCACGGATGAGCTGTTGTCTCTTTGTTGTAATGTTTTTGGCTTCACTTTCCGATTTCAGCACGTTAAATGTGTCACCTGCCAGTGGTGCACCGTCAAGTCCAAGTAGCAGAACGGGTGTAGAAGGGCCGGCCTCCTTAACACGTTGTCCCCTTTCATTGAACATGGCCTTCACCCTACCGTGGGTTGTGCCGGCAACCACAATATCTCCGATTCGCAGCGTTCCGTTTTGAACGAGGATGGTGGCTACATAGCCTCTGCCCTTATCAAGTGAAGATTCAATCACGGTACCGGATCCTCCCTTGGTGGGGTTTGATTTGAGTTCCAGCAGCTCGGCCTCCAGCAGAACCTTTTCGAGCAAGCTATCAATGTTTAAACCGACTTTGGCGGAGATTTCCTGGCTTTGGTACTTTCCACCCCAGTCTTCAACAAGGATGTTCATGTTTGCCAGCTCCTCTTTCACCTTTTCCGGCGCTGAATTTTCCTTATCAACTTTATTGATGGCGATCACAATGGGTACACCTGCAGCCTGCGCGTGGTTTATTGCTTCTACTGTTTGGGGCATCACACTATCGTCGGCAGCAACCACAATAATTGCCACATCCGTTACTTTAGCACCCCTGGCTCTCATAGCGGTAAATGCTTCGTGACCCGGTGTGTCGAGAAAAGTGATCTTTTTCCCATCCTCAAGTTCAACGGCATAAGCACCAATGTGCTGCGTGATACCTCCGGCTTCGCCTGCAATGATATTTGAATGACGAATCTGATCCAACAAGGATGTTTTTCCGTGGTCCACATGTCCCATTACCGTTACTATGGGTGCACGATCTTCAAGCAATTCCGGATCATCGTCTTCCTCTTCAATAGTTTCCTGGGTATCGGCACTTACAAAGTTCACTTCAAACCCAAATTCATCAGCTACAATGGTAATTGTCTCAGCGTCAAGTCTTTGGTTTATCGAAACAAACAAGCCAATGGACATGCAGGTTGATATGATCTCATTCACCGAAACACCCATAAGGTTGGCAAGTTCTGCAGCCGAAACGAATTCGGTAACCTGCAGCACTTTTTGTTCGGAAGCAGCCTGCTCTTTTTCCTTCTCCTTCTGCTGTTGCAGTATTTCCCGCTTCATTCTGCGGTGTTTGGCAGCCTTCGACTTACCGGTGCCACTCAAGCTGGCCAGGGTCTCCCTTATCTGACGGGAAATCTCTTCTTCCGACACTTCCGGTTTAACCACCTCTTTCTTCCTGCCTTTTTTGGGTTTGGCCGTATCAGGCTTGCCACCCTTTTTGTCCTGCTGCAAATCAACTGTCTCTGCAGTTTTGTCTTTTCTGATACGTTTGCGCTTTCGCTTTTTGGATTTGGCAGTATCTGAGGAGGAGGCAACCGGCTTTTTCGATGTTTCCTTAGGATCGGGAAGATCCATCTTGCCAAGAATGGTCGGCCCATCGAGTTTCTTAAACTGAGTCTGGTGATGCACAGTGGCAGAATCTTCAGCGGGTTTGTCCGGCTGATCCGAAACCTCTTTCTGCTCTGGCTCTGATGGCAAATCCTCTTCCTCTTTTTTTGCCGCTATATCTTTTGCAATAGCTTCTTTCTCCTTTTCTGTTGGCTTTTCGGCTTCTTCATCAGGCTTGGCCGCCTTTTCTGCAGCAGCCTTCTTCCCCTTTTTGACAGCCTTAGGCTCTTCAATGTCAATTTTACCAACCACCTTGAGTTTTACTCCGGTATCTGCCGGTTCATCAACAGCTGAAAGATCTTCTTTCTTTTCCTCTTTATGATCTTTTTCCTGTTCCTCCTTCTTATCTTCTTCTATTGGGCTGGGTTTCTTGTCTTCGCCTTTTTGCTCTTTTGTTTCTTTTTCAGATTCAGGATCTTTGGGTTTGACTTCTTCCGTTTTTCCCTCTTCAGACGGGTCCTCTTTTGAGGCTTTAGGGGCCTTATCCACCTCCAGCTTGCCAACAATCTTCAGATCAGGTGCTTTAGCTGTTTCCTTTTCTTTTGTCACAGCCGGTTTTTGCTCTTTTGGTTTTTCTACAACCCCTTTCGTATCCTGAATAAAGAGTTCATCCTCCTTATCAGCGTCCTGATCCTCTTTCTTTACCTTCTCTTTTTCCTTTTCAGCAGTAATGGTTTCCCGCTTAAGAATACTTAATCCTGCCTTTTTGGTGGCCTCTTTCAAGGTTTTTTCGCTTTGAAACTCCTGGAAAAGCAATTCATATGCCTCTGGAGATATCTTGGCATTGGGATTATTATCCACACTGATCCCTTTCTTGTTAAGAAAATCAACAATAGTGGTAAGCCCGATATTAAACTCCCTGGCAACTTTACTTAACCTTTTTGTTTTTGTTCCTTCAGTCATATACAGATTTCAATTATCAATCTTTTTTGCGAAGCTGCTAAGCCACATGTCCAGATGCTAAGCTGGGAACAATGCAGGAATAAACGCTGCAAATTTATGGTATTTTATTCAAACTCTGCTTTTAATATGCGCATCACCTCTTCTATGGTTTCCTGTTCCAGATCTGTTCTGTTTACCAGATCTTTAACAGTTAGATTTAAAACGCTTTTTGCTGTATCACAGCCCACCTTCTTAAGTTCATCTATAATCCATCCTTCAATCTCATCACCAAACTCAACCAGATCCACATCCTCCCCTTCAATTTCCGTTTCACGATATACATCTATCTCGTAACCTGTGAGGCTTCCGGCCAGCTTGATGTTGAAGCCACCTTTACCAATTGCCAGAGAAACCTGGTCAGGTTTCAGGTAAACCTCTGCCCGTTTGTTTTCTTCATCGATAACGGTTGAAGAGATTTTTGCCGGACTCAAAGCACGTGCAATATAAAGAGTGGTATTTGTTGTGTAATTGATCACGTCAATATTCTCATTTCTAAGCTCCCTGACAATCCCATGTATCCGCGAACCCTTCATCCCCACGCAAGCACCAACCGGGTCGATTCGGTCATCATATGACTCAACAGCTACCTTTGCGCGCTCACCGGGTACACGAACAATCTTTTTTATGGTGATCAGGCCATCATAAACTTCAGGGACCTCTTGTTCAAAAAGCCTTTCCAGAAACACGGGAGATGTGCGGCTCAGGATTATCAATGGGTTGTTGTTCTTGATTTCAACCCTTGATACGACAGCACGAACGGTATCACCTTTCCTGTAAAAATCGGAGGGTATTTGTTCTGTTTTAGGCAAAATCAGTTCAATGTCCTCATCGTCAAGGGCAAGGATTTCCTTTTTCCAAACCTGGTATACCTCGGCCGTGACCAGGTCGCCAATAAGTCCCTGGTATTTCTTATAAATGCTGTCTTTCTCCAACTCCATGATCTTGGATGCAAGGTTCTGCCGAATGGCGAGGATCTCGCGACGTCCAAAGTCGCTCATTCGCACCGGTTCCGAAACCTCTTCCCCAATTTCAAAGTCGGGCTCAATCTTGATGGCATCTGAATAGGCGATTTCACTGTTTTCATCTTCCACCTCTCCATCTTCAACAATAATGCGGTTGCGCCACACTTCAAGGTCACCCTTGTCAATGTTTACGATGATATCAAAATTTTCTGATGATCCATATTTCTTTTCCAGCATGCTTCCAAAAACATCCTCGAGAATAAGCATCATGGTTGAACGGTCAATGTTTTTGAACTCCTTAAATTCCGAAAACGATTCAACCAAATTGATAGTTTCCATTTTGTTTCTTTTGTTTATTTTTTAAACTTCTATTTGAATGATACCTGAACCTTTGCTTCCAGGATATCGTCATAATGGACAAATACTTTAGACTCAGCCTGGGGTTCCAATTCTTTCTTTTGTTTTTTCTTTTTCTTTTCCTTATCCATTTCCAGCCAGATTCCATCATTTGTAACTTCAATCAGCATACCTTTATACTGCTTATCATCTGCTGTCTTTATTGCCAAACGACGTCCAACGTTATTGTTGTACTGACGGGCCATTACAAGCGGTTGTCCGACTCCCACGGAAGACACATCCAGCGTAAAATCTTCGGCATCACGGTCCAGGCAGGATTCGATGTGCCTGCTAAGGGCAATGCAATCGGCAACTGTTACGCCCCGGTCCCCATCAATGAATACTTTGATGTTATTCTGGCGACTCACGGTAAGAGACACCAAAAAATGATCACTTTCCGCCAAATACGCTTCAACAATGTCAGTTATCTGTTTCTTTTCAATCATTTCACATGGCCTTAAGCCAATAAAGAAGGGGACTTATTGCCCCCTTGTCTTTCCCGGCCTGAAAAAATTCAGCGCAAAGGTAAATAAAATATTCTTATAAGAAAAAAATATGCCTGTTTTTTAGCATTTTATGCCCAACCACAGATCGTCTGTTACCGGTGCTCAGACATCTTCTGAAGCCACCGGTCATAATACATGTCAAAAACCTGTTCCGCCCTGTCAGCCAATTCATCCTGGTTATAATCATCACAAACGATACTGATTCTTTGCAACATAGCCAGGCTCTCATGCTTATTGTCAAAAACCATATCGGCTTTTCTTCCGGGAAAACGGAAATAATATTGGAGGTTTTCTTCATGAATGTTAATCATCCTTTCAGCAATGGCATTGCCCTTTTCGTATGCACCTGCTGCATAATAGTGTTCAGCCAGGAGAAATGTGAAATAGTTAAATGGCACATTGTACTCAGGCATCATTTCCATGGCCTTGTCAAGCACGGCAATGGCAGAGTCCGGTTTGTTTTCGGCAAGCAATGATTTTGCCAGACGGTGCATCACATTTCTGAAACTCACCGTAAGCCGCCTGTGGTCCTCATCCAGATACACAGATGGATCAGACATGTTACCCCACTGGAATTTATTCATCACATTGTCATACAATATCCTGGTATTTACACGTCCCGGCTCCACCCTGTCATGTTCCGTTCTGATTGGAACCAGCCTGTATGCCATTCCTTCCAGTTGAAAAAATTCTTCCAAACCCAAATAAGATTCGCTTCCCGTTGTGATGGCAAAATAGACCGGTCGCTCCCAATTGTTTATCGCGAGGAAGTTCAGTGCCATAAGATGATTCTTATTGAGTCCGCTGCCGGGCATCACCCATTCAACGGCATCAACAATGAGGTGTGCATCTTCGGGAGCAACAGTTCCGTTTTCAACAACTTTGGCAGAATCTACCGGCAGGCGGAATTTGTTGGTTGGAATAAAGTCTTCATGTCCGCGACCCGTCCTGATCCGCGTACTTTGTGCATCACTGCCAACGAACTCCATCAAACGGCTAAGGTCCTGGAACCCTTCCAAACGCTGCATCATGAAAACATAATCGCGTGTTCCGTCTCTGTATTGACGAGGTTCCCAACTAAACGGAACAGGTTCTGCATCATATGTTTTGCGGCGCAGCATGTTATCAATATACCAGTCTGTATTAAGCAAACTCATGTTCACCACTTTGATATCCGTTCTGACTCCTTCCACCTCCTGCGCATACCAGAGCGGGAAGGTGTCATTATCGCCATTGGTAAAGATGATGGCGTTGGGGGCGCAAGACTCCAGGTAGTTGATGGCCACATCACGGGCGCCGTATCTGCCTGATCTGTCATGATCGTCCCAGTTCTCTTTTGCCATGTTTACCGGAACAAGCAACACCGAAACAGCAACAACGGCTATTACGGCAATCCTGCTCTTGTTGTCTGAACCTTTAACGTCAAGACTCTTTATTTTCCTGAACAACCCGTCAACAAGCGCCATCACACCCAGTCCAACCCATATGGAGAAAGCGTAAAATGATCCAATGTAAGAATAGTCACGCTCCCTTGGCTGGAAAGGTGTTTGGTTCAGATAGATGATGATTGCCAGCCCGGTCATAAAAAACAGCAGTCCGACCACAAGTGCATCCTGGGGTCGTCTTTTGAGCTGAAAAAGAAACCCGATCACTCCCAGAAGGAAAGGCAGCATGTAGTAGCGGTTGTAACCGTGGTTTGATTTCAGGCTTTCGGGAAGATTTGACTGGGGGCCGAGGCGCAATTCATCAATAAAATTAATCCCCGTAAGCCAATTTCCCTCCAGCAGGCTGCCATGCCCCTGGATGTCATTTTGACGACCGCTGAAGTTCCACATCAGGTATCGCAGGTACATATGCCCCACTTGATAGGAAAAAAAGAACCGTAAATTTTCAGCGAATGTAGGTTTATTGACCACTTCGGTAGTTCCATCAAACTGAGTAACGCGGATTGGACGCCCCTGAACATTACCCCACTGTTCGTAGCCTCGCGGATGTTGTCCGCGACTGCTCCACATTCGCGGGAAAATAGTGGTAAACTGCGGATCGTAAACCGGCTCCAGTTCTGTTCTTGGATTAATCACCTCATAACGGCCGGTTTCACGGTTCTTGCCCCAAACCGGAATACCATCCTCCAGGTCGATCACAGGAGCATTGTAATAGGGACCTTGTAACAAAGGCCAGGCACCGTATTGTTCACGACCCAGATATGCCTTCATCGCCAGCGCATCCTTTGGTGCATTTTCATTGATCGGAACCTGTGCATTGGAGCGGATCACCAACATAAAAAAGCTCGAATAACCGATTACGATAAAGGTAAAACAAAGCAATATGGTGTTCCAGACCACTTTTTTATTTTTCTGCGTATAATATAGTCCGAAAACAATGGATGCGATCAAAAGCACAAAGAATATGACTGTACCACTGTGAAATGGCAACCCGATACTGTTTACGAAAAATCTTTCGAAACGCCAGTCAAGCTCCATGATGCCCGGTATGAGAATCGATTGAATAAAATACAGCAATGCCACGGCCACAATGCCAGTGAGGATGATTCCGTTTCTGGTTGGTTTGTATTTTTTAAAATAATACACAAATACGATGGCAGGTATCGCAAGAAGATTTAGCAGGTGTACACCAATTGATAAGCCAATGATGTAAAAAATGAGTACCAGCCATTTGTTTGCATCAGGTTCATTGGCTCGGGCCTCCCATTGAAGGATGGCCCAGAAAACGAATGCGGTAAGAAATGCAGATGTTACATACACTTCTGCCTCAACGGCAGTAAACCAGAATGAATCGCTGAAGGTAAGTGTTAATGCGCCAACCAGACCACTTCCAAAAATAACCATTGCCTGGGTAACGGAAAGCTCCTGACCAGATAATAAAAGCTTCCTTGCAAGGATGTTTATTGTCCAGAAAAGAAACATTACGGCCATACCTCCGGCAACTGCTGACATCATATTGATCCAGAATGCAACACGGGAAACCTCCCCAAGGGCAAACAGGGAGAACACACGGGCCATCATCTGATAAAGTGGCGCACCTGGCGGATGACCAATCTGAAGCTTATATGACACGGCAATCCGCTCACCGGCATCCCAGAAACTAACTGTTGGCTCAATTGTAAGCAGGTACATCAATGTGGCAAACAGAAAAAGGCCCCAACCGATATAGTTGTTGATCCTGCGATATAAAATGTCATCCATAGCTAGATTTATTGATTTGATAAAGAGTGGCTTACAGGTATAAGTTTAGTTAATTACGAAATGCGAAAATACAAAAAAAAGAAGGTTCATGGCAGGATTTTAACATCTATTGCAATATGCAGGATCGATTTCATTGTATTTTTTCCCGTTTTTTTTGTGCTGACTGAAATAATTTTTATCTTTGCCGACCGAAAACGGATTGACCGATGGTGTAATGGTAGCACTACAGTTTTTGGAGCTGTCTGTCTAGGTTCGAATCCTAGTCGGTCAACAATTGTAAAACAAAAACCCCTGTATGTCAGCAACATACAGGGGTTTTTCATTGCCCCAAAAAGGCAGTCATCCTATTACAAAACAAACTGCCTTTGGCTATTATTTTTGCCCCCTATTTTGGATGTACTTTTTCTTTGGCAACCATCCAAAGAAAAAGTACCAAAAAGAAAGATCTCCGCTTCTGATGCATCTGCTAAATTCTACGGCATCTTCAATCCGCGCAGGCCGAGCCGCACAGCTCCACGTGCAAGGATCGTTTCAATATGCTTGCGGCTGTGCTCGCGGCCTGCTTGCTGAGGCTCCCGCTATTGAAGATGCCTTGATTTTGAACGCAGATCCATCAAATGCGGAAGTCAAGTGTTTTCCGGATGGGACACCCATTTATAAAATCCGCTTTTGATTACTTCCATTATTCCCTGTTTTGTGCACTGCAGCACACATAAATGATTCAGCTTGGGCGCATATCTCGTATGGCCCCATCGGGGTCATACATTGATAGCTCAGCGCCAATGTCTTAATTCTTACGGCCTCGTAGAGGTCGAATATTAAATCAGTTCCCTTTGGCTATTATTTTTGCCCCCTTTTTTGGATGTACTTTTTCTTTGGCAACCATCCAATTATAAAAACAAACTGCCAAAATTCTTATAACGTTATTTTTGTTATGTTTGTAGTGACAATGCATCCAAACCCCTGCCTTTATGACCATCTCCCAGTATATTTCGCAGCTCAACAAGTATTACAAGACCGGAATATCCAGCGAACACACCTACCGTGGCGATCTTGCCGCGCTGATTAAGGCGCTGTGCCCCGACATTATGGCAACCAACGAGCCGAAAAGGATTGCCTGCGGCGCACCCGACTACATCATTACCAAAGGCAGCGTACCCGTTGGATATATCGAAGCAAAAGACATCGGTGCCGACCTGAACAGCAAAAACTATAAGGAGCAGTTTGACCGGTACAAAAAGTCTCTGAACAACCTGATCATTACCGATTACCTCACTTTTCAGCTTTTCAGAGACGGGCTGCTGGTGGCAAATATCTCTGTCGGTCAAATTACGGGAGATAAGATCAGGGGCATAACCGGCAATTTCGATGCTTTCAGGGAGCTCATTACAGACTTTTGCAGCTTTGGAGGCCAAACCATTAAATCCGCATCACGACTGTCGAAAATGATGGCAGGGAAAGCCCGCTTGCTTGCCGAAGTGATCGAACAAGCACTTATGACAGACAATGGCGGCGACAACAATGTGTATGATTCAGAGAACACCTCCCTGCAGGCGCAATACGACTCTTTTAAGCGGATTCTCATTCACGACATTACCGAAAAAGGGTTTGCCGATATTTATGCACAAACAATCGCTTACGGGATGTTTGCCGCCCGGCTGCATGACACGACGCCCGATACCTTTACCCGGCAGGAAGCGGCCAACCTGATCCCGAAGTCAAATCCTTTCCTTCGCAAGCTGTTTCAGTACATTGCCGGATATGACCTTGACGACAGGATCAAATGGATTGTGGATGCCCTGGCCGATATTTTCAGAGCCACCAACATCAACGAGCTGCTGAAGGACTTTGGCAAAGCAACGCAACAAAACGATCCCATCATCCATTTTTACGAAACCTTTCTGACAGAATACGACAAAAAACTGCGAAAAAGCCGCGGGGTATGGTACACACCGGAGCCGGTGGTAAAGTTCATCGTTCGTGCCGTGGACGATATTCTGAAGCAGGAGTTCGGCTTGTCGCAGGGGCTGGCAGACACCTCCAAAACAAAGATCAAGGTGGCCCACCAGGGCAAAATGGTGGAACAGGAGGTACACAAAGTGCAGATACTCGATCCGGCTGCCGGCACAGGCACCTTTTTGGCAGAGGTGGTGAAGCACGTTTATCAGAAATTTGAGGGACAGCAGGGGGTGTGGAGCAATTATGTGGAGGATCATCTGATTCCGCGGCTGAATGGCTTTGAGATTCTGATGGCCTCCTATGCAATGGCACACCTGAAACTGGATATGCTTTTGCAGGAAACCGGTTACGAGCCCAGAAACCCCAAACGCTTTCGTGTATTTCTGACCAACAGCCTGGAGGAGCACCATCCCGACACCGGCACCCTGTTTGCCAACTGGCTGAGTGCAGAGGCCAATGCCGCAGACCAGGTGAAGCGCGACACGCCGGTGATGGTGGTGCTGGGGAATCCCCCTTATTCGGTGAGCAGCAGTAATAAAGGCGAATGGATACAAAACTTAATTACTGATTACAAAAAGGGGCTTAATGAGCGTAAGCTTAACCTGGATGATGATTACATTAAGTTTATTCGTTACGGACAGCATTATATCGAAAAGAATGGTGAAGGCATCCTTGCCTTTATTACTAATAACAGCTTTATTGATGGCATCACACACAGGCAAATGCGCAAGCACCTATTGGACACTTTTGACAAAATCTATATTCTTGATTTACATGGTAATGTTAAGAAAAAAGAAGTTAGCCCGGATGGCACACCTGACGAAAACGTTTTTGATATAATGCAGGGTGTTTCAATTAATATTTTAATAAAAACAAGCAAAAATAAGAATGCAAAATCAGGGAGGGTTATGCATACTGAACTTTTTGGGGAAAGAGTATATAAATATTCAACTCTAATTAATTCTACTATTATTGGGATTAAGTGGTCAACACTCAAAAACATCAACCCTAATTACTTTTTTGTGCCACGAGACTACGAAAGGGAAGATGATTACAAAAAAGGGGTTAGAATAAATGATGTTTTTATAAATCAAAATTCGGGGATTCAAACAAAGAATGATTCATTAACTATCAATATCAACAAAGCTGATTTGATAACTGTTGTAGAAGATTTTAAACAATCCGAGATAAATTTTCTAAAAACGAAATACTCTATCAAAGACACAAGTGGGTGGACAGTCGCGAAAGCGAAACTTGATTTATTGGAAAATAAAGGAATGATATATCCTATTTATTATCGACCATTCGATATTAGAAGTATCTACATGACAAAAAAATCGGGCGGATTTGTAGGAAGACCAAGGATAGATACAATGAAGCATTTCTTTTTCGGCAACAACATTGGACTTATTACTGTTAGACAACAAAGCACTTTTAAGTTTCAGCACATCTTAGTTTCAAATACACTAATGGAAAGTGGAGCTATATCTCTTCAAACAAAGGAGTGGGGTTATATTTTCCCCTTATATCTATACCCCGATTCTAACAACCAGCAACACCAAACCTCTTCCACTACCCGCACCCCCAACTTAAACATGGAAATCGTTGATGAAATAGCGAAGAAGCTTGGCTTGCGTTTCACCCCGGAGAAAGAAGAAGCCGAAGGCACCTTTGCCCCCATCGACGTTTTGGATTACATCTATGCCGTGTTGCACAGTCCTGCGTACCGCGAAAAGTACAAGGAGTTTTTGA
>SLNX01000008.1 GCA_007132825.1 Bacteroidales bacterium
CCCATAGCGTCGGAGCCGGCGTTTTCTTCTGTCAAGCCAAATGCCCAGGTCATTTTCCCTGTACATAATGGCGGAATCAGCCGTTTTTTCTGCTCTTCGGTGCCATACTTCAAGATAGGAGCGATTGCCAGTGAGTTAACGGCTGCCACCGTGGCTGCCTGCGAACTGTCGATCCTGGCAAGTTCTTCCACGATGATGATATAAGAAAGGGTGTCCAGTCCCTGGCCGCCGAGCTCTTTCGGCGCCTGAATCCCAAAATAACCCATCTCACCCATTCGGGCCGTTAGTTCTGTCGAAAATATCTCACCTTCATCCAACTCGGCAGCCACTGGCCTGATCTCCTTTTCGGCAAATGCTCTTACCTGCTGCCTGAGTTCTTCGTGTGCCTCAGTCAAATACGGACTATTAATCATCAATAAAAAAATTAGAATTAACGATACTTTGTTACACCTTAACAACAAACACCCGGTTTCGGTTTTGTAAAAGTATAAAAATTTCTGTATAAGAGGGGCAAATTGTTACAAAGCATTGCTTGAAAGATGTATAAGAGGGCTATTGTCAGATACGGAATCCCCCTCACGGATACTGACATCCTTCACAAAAGCCCTGGCTGTGGCGGATATCTTGTTTTCCATTTTCATTGATTCCAGAATCAGAAGCGTGTCACCTTTATTGACATTGTCACCTGGCTTTACCATTACTTTAACAACTGTGCCGCTCATGGGAGCCCTCACAAATGTTTCGCCTTCAAGGACCGGGTTTTCATTAATGGCTGAAAGGGTGTCACTTCCAAGGTAGCTTACCGGACGAACCGTGGAGCTGATTCCCTCATGCTGGAAAAAAACCTCTCCGTTTACCATTAGGAAATGCAAGACGTGTCTTGTTCCGTTTGCTTCTATTTTCATTTGGTTACCGCTACTTCCGGTGAGGCGGAAAACAATGTCTTTGTTCTCGCCGGGAATGATCATTTCTGTTGCCGTATGGTAGGTGTAATTCTGATTGAAGGCATTTCCGTCGATGAGAACATTGATGCCCGGCATTAACCGCCAGTGGCCGATCTGTTGCCACGTTCCGGTATTTTTTTGGTTGGTTGCAGGATTTACAAACATGTAAGCAATGGCCAGAAGCTGTTTAACATATTCTGGTTTTTTGTCAGGAAAAGATTGGGTTTCATTGATTGCATCCACCAGGTTTGTATGCATGCTGCCGCTAATGAAAAGATCGTGCGAGAGGAGTTTGATCAGGTAGCTGATGTTGGTTTTAACACCGATGATTAAATAATTCTTGAGATGTTGGATGATCCTTTTTCTGGCCGTTTCGCGGCTTGCAGAATGGAACACCACCTTGCTGATCATCGGGTCAAACTTGCTGCTGATTGTTCCCGATTCTCCGATGCTGCTGTCAATTCGTAGTCCGTTGCCGGAAGGTTCCTGATGCAGGTAAATGCTTCCTGGTGCTGGAAGGAAATTGTTGGCGGGATCTTCTGCATAAACCCTTGCCTCAATGGCATGTCCGTTGATTTTGATATCTTCCTGTTTATAAGGCAGGGCACGTCCTGTTGCAATGTGTATTTGTTCTTTTACGATATCCAGTCCGGTAACCATTTCAGTTACAGGGTGCTCTACCTGGATGCGCGTATTCATCTCCAGAAAATAATAATCATCACCATCTACAAGAAACTCAACTGTGCCGGCGCTCTCATATTGGATGTGACTGGCCAGTTTTTTTGCAGTTTCCATAAGATTTGTGCGCATTTTGTCACTGATTCCCGGTGCGGGTGACTCTTCAATGATCTTTTGGTGGCGTCGTTGGAGTGAGCACTCTCTTTCAAAGAGACTAACGATACTCCCGTGCTGGTCTGCCAGCAACTGTACTTCGATATGTCTGGGTTCAGTAAGGAACTTTTCAATATAGATATCGGCGTTCCCAAAATACCTTTTTGCTTCGCGCTGAGTGGCTTCGAGTACTTCTGGCAGATGCTCAGCAGAATGTACGATCCGCATCCCTTTCCCGCCACCACCCGCGGCAGCCTTCACCATGAGCGGATAACCGATTTTTTGTGCAGCTTTTATTAAAGTCTCCGGCTTACCTGTGGCACCTTCAGCAAGAGGAATATGCAGCTTTGAAGCAATTTCTCTTGCCTCTTTTTTATTTCCCATTACCCTGATGGCTTCTTCAGACGGCCCTATAAATACCAGTCCGGCATCCTGAACGGCCTTAGCAAATGTCGGGTTTTCTGACAAGAAACCATATCCGGGATGAATGGCATTAACACCACACTTTTTTGCAATCCGGATGATCTGTTCAATGTTAAGATAGGTTTCCGCCAATTGATATCCCTCAAGCTTGTGACGTTCAGATGCCATTTTGCAATGCAGTGCATCGGCATCCTCATCCGTAAAAACAGCTACCGAACAGATTCCCATTTTGTCGAGGGTGCGAATGATTCTGACTGCGATCTCTCCACGATTGGCTATCAATACCTTGTCGATAGGACGCAAATTCATTATTGTCTTCTCCATACCGCTTTCCTTTTTTCTTTAAATGCCGCTATCCCCTCCAAAGCCTCATCACTTTCGCGTATCTCCATCAATTTATCGGCACAATAATCAAAAAGATTGTCATTAAAATCATTTTCAACAATATGCTGAAGTAAATGTTTGCATTGCTGCATAGCCTGCGGTGCATTTTTACCAAGGTCATTGCAAAGATTCTCAATATCTTTGTCAAGATTCTCCTTTGATGAAATAATATCGACCAACCCTGCTTTCCTGACCTGAATAGTGTCGAAAACACTTCCCAGAATCATAAGCCTGCGTGCATTGAACTCCCCAATCCGTCTTACAACGAAAGGTGCAATGGTTGCAGGGATCAGCCCCAATCGCACTTCAGAAAACGCAAATTTAGAATTCTCTTCTGCCAAAACAAAGTCGGCACAGGCGATCATGCCCAAGGCACCACCCATAGCAGATCCATGTACAATGGCAATCAATGGTTTTGGAAAATAGAATAGCTTTTTGAGCAGCCAGGGCAAAAGATGCTCCGGTCGCTCTTCTTGTGGCAATATGTTGTTTTCCATCCAGTTCAGGTCAGCACCTGCACAAAACACCTCCCCGCGTCCCCTTAAAACCACTTGGTCTGTTTGTTTATCACTAGCCAACAGATTCAGTATGTCAATCAGTTCAACAGTCATTTGTGCATTTAAAGCATTGCGTTTTTCCGGTCGCGACAACCAGATGGTGGCTTTGTGGCCCTCTTTTATAGCCTCTATGTGGTAGTAACTCTTCATCTGCTCAAAGAGGTTTAGATGTTTAGTTGTTTAGATGTTTAGGTGTTTATTTGTTTAGACAATTCATGAATTGTCTTTACGATGTTAGTCCTTTAATTTTTACTTTTTCCTTCGAGCTTCGAGCTTCGAGCTTCGAGCTCATTCTTACATTCGATACACACCACTTCGTGGCTCTTCAAACTTTTTGTTCAATGAGCTTGCAATGGCGAGTGCTACAACCTGACGGGTCTGGGAAGGTTCAATGATACCATCATCCCAAAGCCTTGAAGAACTGTAATAAGGTGAACCCTCTTTTTCATATTTTTCCCTGATCTCATTTTTCATTTTTTCGATCTCTTCCATGTTCACCGGTTTGCCTGCTGCTGTGAGCTGATCGATCTTGACCTGTGCCAATACGTTTGCAGCTTGTTCTCCTCCCATTACCGAGATCCTTGCCCCAGGCCACATAAACAGGAAGTTGGGGTCAAATGCCCTGCCTGCCATCGCATAATTACCTGCCCCATA
>SLNX01000012.1 GCA_007132825.1 Bacteroidales bacterium
TCACTTTCTGTAAATGCATTTTTTGACAGCATCGGCATTGGCGATGAAACTGAATTCTGGAAGCTTTACGTGCTGCTTACCGGTGTGATGGTGTTCAGCGCATTGGTGTTCCAGTCGAAAACCATGCGGGCCATGATATTCGTGCCGATCGCGATCGGCGTGGCCAGCCGGTTCGGGTTTCCCATCGTGAGCCTGGCACTGCCCGTGGCATTCATGATCGAACACGTGTATGTGTTGCCTTTCAACAGCAAGCCTGCAGCATTGCTCTACGAAACCGATATGTATACCCTGAGCAACGCGTTCAGGTTTGGTATTACCATGATGGTAATCGGCTGGGTGCTGAACATCATCATGGGTGAAACGTGGTTCCGGTTTTTGGGAATTACGCCTGATGGGGTGTTTGGTTTGTTTTAAATATTATTATTGAGCCCATTCTAAAAGTATTTATCCACAAATGAACACATATTATTCACAAATTTGCACAAATTAAATCACAGATAATCATCAATTTAAAAACATAAACAATTTGTTTTGTCATCAACCATATAGCTAAACCCAAACCCATTTCAATAGCGAAATATCTCTATTAAAATGAAAATAAAAATTACCCTGATACTATTTACATTGGTTGTATTTGCTTGCGTTAAAGATGAGCAAATACCCATACCCATAACCGAATTCATTATTGAACCAAGGGTAATAACCTCGTTACCAAACATTGTTTATGAAAGCTCAGGTATTCATGTTACCGGTCCGAACGTGATTTGGACTCATAATGACTCCGGTCATACCAACCAGTTATTTCAAATCGACACAACCGGAAATCTGGTCAGAATCCTTACGGTTGTTAATGCCACAAATGTTGACTGGGAAGATCTTGCGGTTGATAATCAGGGAAGGGTTTATATCAATGATGCCGGTAACAATGCCAATGACCGCAAAGACCTGGTGATTTACCGAATTCCTGATCCTGACATTATTGAGGGCTTTCATGTTGAAGCAGAGCGCATCGATTTTGTTTTTGAAGACCAGACCCAATTCCCTCCACCGGTCACGTACAGGAATTTTTGTATCGAAGCCACAATATGGAAAGATGACTCCATTTTCATGTTTACAAAAGATCGCAGCAACCCGATTACCGGCTATACAAAAATGTATGCTGTGCCGGCCGTTCCGGGCAACCATGTGGCCGTTTTGCTGGATTCGTTGTATGTGGATAATGAAAACCATCCGGCCCGAATAACAGCGGCCGATTACAATCCTGCAACGGGTGAGATGGTATTGCTTACACGAACCCGGGTGCTTTCGTTCACTGACTTCCCGGGAAACCGGTTTTTTGATGGAACAATCATTGATTACCAGTTTTCCCATCTTATCGGACAAGTGGAAGCTATCGCCTTTGTTACTGATAACAGGCTTTATATTACATCAGAAGGATCATCCAGTCAGGCAGGCAACCTTTTTGAAGTGATCCTCTAGGTTTAACAGATGAAACGCCCATGATAGGATTTTTGATACACGGGGGAATGATGATCGATTGTCGATTCTCGATTATCGATAAAGAAAGCCCTAAAGGTTCGAGTTGGAAACGGAACACCCTGAAGAATAATATATAGTTGCGAAAATATAAACACATTAAAACATTAAGAAATTAAAAGGTTTTGTTGTGAGTATAAAATAATGATCAAGTATTAACCACAATTTTATTATTATGAAAAAATCATTACAAATTTTATTTGGAGCCCTTTTGGCAGTATTCCTTTTCGGACATACAGCCAAGGCACAATTTCAGAACCAAGACAGCCTGAGGGATGGTCATGAAGTCCTGATACACTACTGGCACTTCAATGACGAAGTGATCGAAGGAGAAGAAGAGGATTACCTGGTAGTTTCTGACTTTTCATTGGTAGGTCAGGGTGAGATTACATACCCCGGCACCGGTGACGGCTACATGGATTTTCGTACCCACCGTCCGGCTGATCCCGTCTCCGACTTCAACCTGCAAATGGGTCAGGAGCCGGCGCAAGGTGCCGTGCTTCGGGCCAGAAATCCTGCCAACACAAGGGAGTTGATTATTGCTGCACCTTCGACAGGTTTTGAGAACCTGGTTGTTACTTTTGCCACGACACGTACTTCAAATGGAGCACAAGAGCAGGAGTTTTATTACACCCCTGATGCAGGTAACACCTGGATCATGGTTGGTGAAGCTTATGACATCCCTGAGCTTGATCCGGATATTGATGATTACGGCTATTTGCACAAGGTTATTGATCTTTCAGATATTGAAGAAGCAAACAACAATCCTGACTTGCACTTTAAAATCCTCTTTGTTGGGGAAGGCTCTGACAACACAAGTGGTAACAACAGGTTTGACAACCTGACACTGGAGGGTAGCGTCATTCAAACCGAGTTACCCCCCAGCAAGCTCACCATCCTCAATGTCAATGATGAAGCTCCTGTTTATGCAAATGAACCTTTCAGTGTTACCGTGAACGTGTTAAATGATGATGACATACCCACAGCCGTTGATGCGGACACTGAGGTTACTATCAGTCTAGATTCTGGCACCGGAACCCTTGGTGGCAATCTTACGGGAATCATTGGAGAGGGTGAAATGTCTGTTACCATAGAAGGTATCGTTTACGACACAGCAGAAGAGGGGGTAAGCATCCTGGCAGATGCCGATGATCTTGAGGCTGCCGTAAGTGACCCATTTGACGTACACCTCAGGACTTATGCATTGACCCTGGAATCCTTTCCTCCCGGGGCCGGCGTGCTTACCGGTGGCGGCGATTATGAAGAAGGTGCCCAAGTAACCGTATCTGCTGATTCAGGAGAAGATTATGCATTCAATAACTGGTCGCTCGGTGATGAGGTGATTAGTGAGAATCCTGAATTCGTTTTCACTATGCCTGCTGATGATGTAACGTTGGTAGCCAGCTTTGATATGCTGGGAGACGTGCTTCTCATACACTACTGGCACTTTAACGATCAGGAGATCGATGCTGACCAGGACTACCTCGTGATTTCTGACTTTTCGCTGGTAGGTCAGGGTGAGATTACTTACCCAGGTGAAGGTGGAGCAATGGATTTCCGCTCGCACAGGGAATCTGATCCGGTTTCAAATTTCAACCTGCGTCTCGGACAGGAACCTGATCAGGGTGCCGTTCTCAGGGCTCGCAATCCCTCGATTGAGAGAGAACTTATCTTTGCGGTTCCTTCAACAGACTTTACAGACCTGGTGGTTACATTCGCAACAACACGGACCGAGAATGGTGCCCAGGAGCAACAATTCTATTTCTCTCCTGATGCCGGCGCAAGCTGGACGGCTGTCGGAGATCCTTATGAGATCCCATTCATAGAGGATGAGGAGGGAATTTACCTTCATAAAATAATCGACCTCTCTGCGTATGATGAGGTAAACGACAATCCGGACCTGCACTTTAAGATTCTGTTTGTTGGGGAAGGTAATGACAACCCAAGCGGAAACAACCGCTTCGATAACTTTACTGTTGACGGCAGGGCGCTTTCAGATGATGTGAACGTGAATGACATTGTCAGTGAGGCTGCCATGAATGTTTATCCGAACCCTGCATCAGCCATGTTCCGAATAGAGACGGATCAATCCGACATGCTGATCCGCATCTACGACCTGAATGGAAGAATGGTGATGCAAAGAGCCATGTCGGGCACAAGCATGAGCCTGGATGCAACCAGCCTCCCGGCCGGATTGTATCTCATCCGTGGCGTTTCACCCACGGATAATTTCAGCGTAACCAA
>SLNX01000144.1 GCA_007132825.1 Bacteroidales bacterium
CGATCATCCGGAAAAAGTTTTTTTGACACACATGGGGGTGATTTAGAAAGCTGGAAGCTGGAAGCTGGAAGCTGGAAGCCTAAACGCTTAACGCTTAACGCTGAACGCCGAAGGGGTGATACAGAAAACGTTCAAATGGCACGCGGATACAGCGGATGCAACAGATGATCGCGGATAAACGCTAAACGCTTAACGCTTAACGCCAAATGCCGAAGGGGTGATATAGTAAACCTACATGATTCTAAACGATCAGCTTGTTGGTTATGGCATAATAGGTCAGTTCCATATTGTTTCTCATACCCATCTTGCTCAAAACCCTGGTGCGGTAAGTGCTCACCGTTTTGTCTGCCACCGACATAATATCAGCAATCTCCTTAATGCTGTTGCCCTTTGCAATCAGTTTCATTACCTGGAATTCACGATTGGAGAGTTTCTCGTGCGGGAACATATCCTCTTCCGCCTGCTCAAACACCAGTTTTTCGGCCAGCGTTTGCGATAAATAGCGTCCGCCGTTGATCACTTTTTGCAGTGCGTGTGTGATTTCCTCATGGGATGCACTTTTTGATATATAACCCACTGCACCGAGCTTTAAGATTCTGAAGGCATAGACATCCTCAGGATAAAGACTGATAACCATTACCCTTTGTTCAGTGCCCGAATCATTCATGCTCTGCAAAACACTCAATCCATTGATGTCGGGCATCGAAATGTCGAGCGTCACAAGACTGTATTTATTATTCCGGATCTTCTTTAACGCCTCCATACCGGTTCTGGCCTCATCCGTTTTGGCCGACGGCGATATGGATTTGATTATCTGTCTTAGTCCTTCCCTGAATATGGAGTGATCATCGGCTATAAGTATTCTCATATGATTCAAAATTTACACATTAAAAGGGATGTGAACCAAAAGCTCTGTGCCTTTATAAGCGAAAATGCTAAGTTTGCCGTTCAGACTTTCCGCCCTTTCTGTCATACCCATAATGCCAAACGAGTGCGGATGATGAATACGTTCCTTTGATATGCCTTTCCCATTGTCTTTTATTCTCAATGTTAATGATTCGCTGCTATGGTTTAAGTCAATTTTTACCACGCTGGCCCCGGCATGCCTTGATATGTTGGTGAGGGCCTCCTGCACAATCCGGTACAAAGACAACTCAACCCGTGGATTGAAATAACATTTGTCCAGATTCAGCTTTATCCGGATGCCCGACCTCTCTGACCAATCACTGCTGAGCCACTCAACGGCAGTCATAAAACCCAGTGAATCAAGCAATGTCGGTCGTAAATTGGCCATGATTCGATGTGTCTGGTCTATGACATCAGCAGTAATGGAAACCATTCTGCTTATACTTTCCTGATGCACTTTATTGAGACAGGATTCCTTTTTCAACGTTTCCAACTCCATCTTTAAACCGGTCATCGCCTGGCCTATCTCATCGTGCAAAGCCGAGGCAATGTTCCTTCTTTCCTGCTCACGAGCCTCTATCACGTGGTGGGTTAATTGCCTCGAATAATCCAGGTTTACATTCAGGAATTTGTCCGAAACCGGTTTGCCGGTTATGTCTTTTACCAAACCCCAGTATTCATGCTTGTCGCCATGATCGCTGACCAGCCATAGCTTAATGCCGGCAGTCATCAGGCTGCCATCCTTTCTCAGAAGCTGAACCTGGTATTCATCAGAAAAACTTTTTTTTCCAGGCTGCCAGCTTTCTATCTCACTTTCCAGGGGTTCAGATCCGGAAGAGGTTATCTGAATTTCTGCATCCACCAACTCTTCCGGATTGGCATAACGCAACATATTGGCAAAAGTCTGATCAGATTCGGTAACCTTTCCCGAGGCATCCACCTTAATGAAACCATCCAGACTCGATTCAAACATAACCGTTTTTGTGTTTACCATTTACCCTTCAGATGCCGGCCGTTCACCCAGACATTAGTTCCTATTGGGCCGTTTGAAAATGTGTATTGTTAAATCCCAAATTAATATAAAAATTTTAAACACAAATATAATATGATTTTTTTATATGGTATTAAACATAAATGCATGAAACGCCCATGTTGAAAATCCCGACCATTCGGGAACAGGATTTTTTGACACACAGGGGGATGATTATCGATTGTCGATTTTCGATTATCGATGAATAAAGCCCTAAAGGTTCGCGCTGGAAACGGATCGCCCTGAAAGGGCAATTTAATTCAGCCCAGTGGCAACGCCCTGGGTAAATGAGGACAACAACCAATTAGCGCCCTGAAAGGGCAGCTTAAAAACAAGAACAAAACATATGAAAAAAAATACAGGGTCCCTTCAAATCAAAAATCGTCCCTAAGTAATAATACTTATACACACCCATCCTGAAATAATCATTTTTACCTAAACGGTTATTGGTTGCATATACATAAATCGGTTTATATGCATTTTGCATGATGGTTGAAAACATTGTCGGAGCAAGGCCTGCAAGCACCAGGGCACTGTTTCTCCATTGTTTCACATTTCCGGTATCACCCGCTTTAAATTCACTGCGTAATTTTTCGTATGCAGATCTGCGATTTTAGGTGTTTTGCCCTATTGCAGGCAAAAAAATGTGCCGGTAATTTTACGATGTGATTTCAAAGTACGAAAAAGATATGTTAAATGCTGTGCTGCACAGCCCATCAACTGTTCTTATGTTTTTTATCCCAATAAAAGCACCAAACCGGGTAATTCCGTTATTTATGATTGTTTTGATGATGGCACCGGCAACGGCAACTCTGGCGCAAAGGGTCGGTTTCCGCACACTTGCCCCCAATGCCATCACCCTCACAAGGCAGGGCAGCACCGACCTGGAGTTCGACGATCTGTTGCTCGACAGCGACATGGTCAGTGCGATTGCCCTCAGCGACATAAACAGGCTGGTGGTACTGGCCGTTGATGCACCGGCACATTACGACCTTATAATACATATCGGCAAGAAATACAATGAAAAGCTGTTGCTCAACGGCACCGAAACGGACCAATGGATCCCCTTTACGCTTGAATTTGCCTTCGCCAATCAAGGCTACCCAACAACCGAAACCTATTTCAGGGCATTACCCGACGCGGTGACAATCCCTCCGGGTCGCGGCCATATTACGTTTCCGATAAGCAGACGTGCTTCCCCGCTTCCGCCATCACCGGTAAAACAGGGCAAGCACAAGGGGTACGAACAACGGGCATTCCTGTTCTTTTACGGAAGCCTGGGCTCCGCCAATGCCGGAAAAAATGTGGTGGCGGGCTCCTATGAAACCACCATTGAAGTGACCATTGATTTTGCAACCCATGAACACTGAATCTGCCATAATGCATCATAACCGAAAACAACTCAAGATTGAAAAAATGATGTTTCACAAAACCAACACAAGATGAATACACCACGCGCACCCTAATCGATTTTCGATTGACGATTGTCGATTTTCGATGATCGATGATCGATTGTCGATGATCGATTGTCGATTTTCGATTTTCGATGTTTAATGAAACAGCAAACAACAATTAACAATCAATAATTAATAATCAATAATTAAAAAATGAAAAACCTATCTAAAACTTTATTCGCTGCGTTGATTATCGCAGCGTTCGGTATGAATGCTCATGCACAGTTGAGCAATCCGAGTGATGATATTAAAGCCCGGGCAGAGGTCAGGGTACTGATCAATGTTACAGGTGCGCAAGACCTGGAGTTCCAGAACGTGCAGGTTGGTGAAGCAAAAACCATGAATACCCGCGATGAAGTTACAGCCGGAACCTCGTCAGGAGATGAAAA
>SLNX01000151.1 GCA_007132825.1 Bacteroidales bacterium
ACGTGCCAAACAACACCTGGAAAATCTATATCTATTATGAGCTTCCCGGATATCCTGTAACTTTTATTGTTGAAAACCAGTTTGATGAACGGGTTGAAGATGCTACAGTAAATGTTTCCGGTATCACAGCGGTTACCAACCAGCAGGGAGAAGCTATTATGGACCTTCCCAAAGGATTTCTTTATCACAGTGTTGCTGCCAGTAGCCACCGGGCAATATGGTTTCAGGGTTTTGATGTAATCCCGGGAGAAAATCTGGTAGAAGTTTCCATAACCAAAGTTTTTGAAGCGGTATTTAACGTCACCAATTCCTATGGTGATGAAATAACCCACGCCATTATAACCTTGCAGGGTGAAAGCCTCAACCCCGGGCATTACCATATTGGCGATCTTGAAGATGGTGTTTATCAATACACGATCGAAGCTGATGCGCATCTGCCCCACGAAGGCATGTTTGAAATCATTGACCAGAATATTCAGATAAATGTTGTTTTACAACCTGATGGCACCTCTCTGAGTGGTATTTCGGAAGATGAATTTCGAATCTTCCCAAATCCGGCACAAACCATGGTTCATATTCACTCTACAAGGGAGATAAGGGATTTGCGACTGGTGAACATAATGGGACAAGTAATATACACAACCAGAGTGCAGGGCTTTGAATACAACCTGAATGTTTCCAGCCTTGAAAACGGGATTTATCTTTTACAGGTTTTAACCAATAATGGCAATAAAACCAAAAGACTGCAAATCAGCAACTAGCCAAGCTTTTACAAAGTAAAATGCAAGAAAAAACCTAAATTGGGCATTCAAAGTTTATTGCAAGGATGAATGGTGTTGTTAATCTGCATCCATTCGAAAAAAATCCTTCAGTACCTCCGCATCTTCAAACAACTCCTTCAACCCATTCATCTTTCCGCTGATCTGCATTCCAAATGGGAAGGCCATACCAGATATGTTGACCGGAATGGATATGCAGGGCACCCCGGCAAAGGTCCAGGGGAGGTTCATCAGCGGACTGCCGGTTGACTCCAGCCCTTTGGGAGGCAGGCTGGTGGCGGCCGGACTCACCCAGCAATCAATCCCCTCCTGCTTCATCAGCGATTCCAGTTCAAGCGATACCGCCGATCGCAAATCGAGGGTGATATTGTGAGAAGCGACTGCCTTCCCTTCCCTGATCAGCTGTTCATTGTGCCGGCTGTAAAGGTGGCCATACTTTCCGTACCACGCTTCGTGTACGTCTGCAAACTCTTTTGCGGCCAGTTTTTTATGCATTTCGTTGATGCTATTAAAGTTTTGAAACAGTTTAGTTTTGATGATGACAACGCCCCGTTTTTCCAGTGCTCTGAGAAGGGCACTGAACGCATCACGTATGTCTATGTCGGCCTGCCTGAGAAAGACTTCATCCGGAATGGCAACCACCGGGGTTTTCGTTTCCTGATGGCTGATGTTTTTTTTATGGGGAAGCAACGGGTCTGCTTTTGTGCCCGATGTCCATTCATCACAAATGACGGAGGCAATCAGCTTTGCATCATCAAGGTCCTTTGTAAAGAAACCGGGTTGGTCAAATGATTTTGAAAAGGGGATGATCCCATCAGTTGGCAGGCTTTTGATGCTGGGTTTCACCCCAACTACGCCACAATAAGCTGCAGGCCTGATCACAGAGCCAATGGTTTGCGTGCCCAGGGCAACGGGGGCCAGTCCTGCCGCCACAGCGGCTGCAGACCCACTGCTGGAACCTCCGGGTGTGTGTTGCGGATTGATTGGATTTTTGGTCGGACCCGGTTGAAACCAGGCAAACTCGGTTGTTTCTGTTTTCCCAAGAACGATGGCTCCCGCCTCCTTTAACCGGCTTACCAATGATGCCTCCTGACCAGCAAACAGGTGTGGCGGTAATTTGGATCCGCAGCGTGTTTCCAATCCCTCGGTCCGGATGATGTCCTTCACCCCAACAGCCAGACCAAACAAAGGCAGCTGCCGGTCGGCGGCTTTCAATCTGTCAAGCTGTGTTCTGGCCTCATTTTGCAAACGCAAACGCCTGCCCGGCTCTTCAACAAAACAATGAAGGTTCACATCAATCTGCTCAATTTCGTCACACAACCCATCCAAATAAGAAAAAAGATCCAGCTCTTCCCTCTTCAGCTTTTCCAATATTTGTAACAGCCGGCCATTCATACACAACATTCAATATTAATAATTAATAATTTATAATTAACAATTAAACAACCCCCTCATCCTTAAGTTTCTGGATGGCTTCTGCGTCCATTCCGGGCAGCTGACCCAATATTTCCAGGTTATTTGCGCCTATGTCGGGTGCCGGATCGCGCTTGCTTTTTTCGGGGACGTTGCTCATCTTCAGTGGATTTCCGGCAATCTTGATGTCGCCCGCCTCTTTGTCGTGTACATCCACGATCATGTTTCTTGCCTGTATCTGGAGGTCATCGAACAGCTTATCCACCGTGTTGATGGGAGCGCAGGGAATTTTTGCATCTTCAATGACCTTCAGCCACTCTGCTGCGGATTTTGCTGCAAAAACCGGTTCGAGGATGGTTGTCAGAGCATCCACGTTCTGTGTCCTGAATCCGTTGGTGCTGAATCTGGGGTCATCAGTCAAATCTTCACGCTGGATCGCTTTGCAGAATGTTTTCCAGAGATTGTCATTCCCTACGGCAATCACAAAATATCCATCTGAAGCCTTAAAGGCCTGAAAGGGAGTGATGGTCGGGTGGCGGTTGCCGATTGGTTGTGGCGATTTCCCTTCCACCTGGAACCGGGTCAATGCATTTTCGAGTATGGAGACCTGGCAGTCGAGCATCGAAATGTCTATTTTTTGACCAAGACCGGTGGATGTTCTCTGATAGAGCGCAGCATTAATGCCGATTGCCGTGTAAAGTGATGCGGTGATGTCACCAAGCGACATCCCGACGCGCGTAGGTGGTGAATCGGGCCAACCGGTAATGCTCATAATTCCACCCATCGCTTGTGCAAGAATGTCATACGACGGCCTTTCGCTGTAGGGACCACTGTGTCCGAAGCCGGATGAGGCAGCATAGATAAGCCCGGGATGCAGCTCTTTAAGCGTTTCATAACCGAGTCCGAGCCTTTCCATTGTTCCTGGTCTGAAGTTTTCGACCAGGATGTCAAACTGCGGCAGCAGCTGCTTAAAGATCTGCTTTCCCTTGTCCGATTTCAGATTCAGGGAAATGCTTTTCTTATTTCGGTTGATACTGACAAAGTAAAGGCTTTTCCCGTTTTTAAATGGTCCAAAACTGCGGGCATCATCACCCGTTACGGGCATTTCCAGCTTGACAACTTCCGCACCCAGGTCGCTCAGTATCATCGTACAAAAAGGACCCGCAAGCACACGGGTAAGGTCAAGTACTTTAATTTTTTCCAGTGGCAAGTTCATTATTTATGCAGTTTAGAGTATCTAAGGACAAGTTTTAATGGTTAATTATAAATTGTTAATTGTTAATAGATCATTTCTTCGCTTCTGGCTCTCAGCTCTCCGCTCCCAGTTCTCAGTTCTCAGTTCTCCGTTCTCAGATCTCCGTTCTCAGATCTCAGATCTCAGATCGGCCTTCAAGCTTCGAGTGTTCAGAGTTCTCCTTTGGATAATAGTTCAAGAAATATCTTCTCAGCGGTGATGGGCAGTGATTTGACACGAATGCCAACGGCATCATAGATGGCATTTGCGATCATTGGTGCAACCGGTATCATCGGGTGTTCGCCTATTCCGCGGGCGCCATATG
>SLNX01000128.1 GCA_007132825.1 Bacteroidales bacterium
CTGACAACCAGCTACACCATTACCCAGGCCGACCTGGACAATGGCTACGTGCTGAATACCGTGACGGCAGTGGGGCAAGACCAGTTTGGCAACACCGTTTCCGACGATGACTTTGAAATTGTGCCCGGCTGTATTGAAGAACTGCACCCCCAGCTGACAGTAAGCAAAGTTTTGAGTTACATTAACGAAAATGCTGATCAAACCAGCTTTACCCAGGTGGGTGATGTGTTAACATATACCATAACCGTAACCAATACCGGAAATATCACCCTGACCAACATATTGATCACAGACCCGATGACGGGCTTGAACTTCCAAGTGCCCGGCAGTCTTGCCCCAGGTGATTCGGTAAGTGTAACCACAAGTTACACGATACAGCAGTTTGACCTCGACAAGTGCTTCCTGCTTAACCTGGGTTATGCGACCGGTGAAGATCCGGATGGCAACATAGTAAACCACAGCGATTTTGAGGTTGTTGAATGCGAGGAAGATCTGGGGTTATATGACTTTGGCGATGCCCCCGAGGGTGCCATTGCTTATCCGCCATCCACAATGGGATTTTTCCCGACCTGCACCAATACGGGACCGACCGGCAGTTTTGTACGCCACAGCGGCAATCATGAGCTTTTCTTTGGCGAATATGTGGATTATGAGACCGATGGCAACGCCGGTTTTTGCCCCACCTTTAGTCCCAATCTCTATGACCAGGATGAGTGCTTCCAGGATGGCGATGCAGGGCTTATCAGACCGCGTGCCTTTACAATAACCGGCAACCCCGGCAATGAGACAGTGGTTCCATGTATTACCGGTGGGCCAAGAATCCTCTGGTTCCCTTGCAGGTGGGCAAGATGGAAAACCCATATAGATATTCATGTAACAAATAACCTGCCGGGAGGAGCTATTGCATACGCAAATCTGCTGATTGACTGGAATCAGGACGGTGAATGGGGAGGTTCTTCTTTCTGCAGAGGCTTTGATGTGCCTGAACACGTATTGGTAAACTTTGAAATCCCTAATGGTTTCAGCGGACCGCTATCAGACCTCTCCCCACCGGGTTTCAGGATCGGACCAAACCGCGGGTACATATGGACAAGGTTCACAGTAAGTGAAACACCTGTACCTGCCAACTGGAACGGCACAGGAGATTTCGAATATGGAGAAACAGAAGACTACCTGTTGCATGTCAGATCGCCGATTTTAATTCCTGACGAATGGGACTTAATAGATATTGTTGTACCACTTGGTGTTGACACCTGTTTCTCGGCTACTCAAACACTCAGGCTCGGTGGCGAGGCACCATTCGTAGTTGAAGATGGCGGTGCAGTTGACCTTCGGGCGGGCAGAAGTATCAGAATGCTAGAAGGTGTAAAAGTAGAAGCCGGAGGCTTTATGCACGCAAGAATTGTTACGGACCCGGATGACTATTGTTTTGTCGAAGAATTGGAGAACACACAGAGTCAAGTCGTAAACCCAATTGAAGCATTTAATAACAGAGAATCACAAATCCAGAAATTTGACAAAGAAATAAATATTTATCCCAACCCAACAAATGGGCAGTTTACGTTGGAGCTATTATATCAACCTGATAATGAAACAATCAGAGTGGAGGTCTTTAACATGATGGGAGAAAAAATTCTTATCACTAAGGTACCTGTTGCCAGTCAAAAAGTCTTTGATCTATCCGAACAACCCAGAGGAATATACTTTATTCGTGTTATTGATGGTCAAACACCAATTACCAAAAGGATTATCAGGCATTAACCAGTATGGTGTTATGCAAAAAGGAGCGCCAGATCTGGCGCTCCTTTTTGCAATATTTTATCTTTCTGAAATTAGTTGTATTCCATAACTACCAGATACTGGTCATTGTCACTAAAATGGGTATGAACATCTGGCTGAGTTGCTGCTGATGCAATCTGTGTTTGAAGCACATCTCTTAACAGGGGAGCTTGTTCTGGGCTCATCTCTGTCTCAAAAGCAACAATGGCCATCATTTCCTTACCGTCAAAATCGGCATGCATGATTATTGAAACGGTTGAAGGAAACTCATCCTGTAAATTATTTTGCTGAAATCTGTAATTGCAGGCATGTTGATGCGCATCGGCTCTCGTATTATCATGCGCAACCATATCTTCTGACACAACGATTGTATACCGCACAGATGCACTGGCCTGGGCAAAACTTTCCACATGAAATCCCATGAAGGAAACAAGAAACAATGCCATGGTAATGCTGCGGACAATCATTGTTGATTATTTTACGTTTTAGGCTTTGTCTTACAAATATAGTAAATTATTTTTTTATTTTGTCAATTATTTTTGTAGTTTTTTGAAATATATTTTACTGTTGCTTGCCATAACCCTTTTTAAACTACTGTTTTTCGGCACTTTACGCATTAGTCGTTTTTAACAATATTTTTTTGATTCGCTTTTTGTATATTTTTTTTACTTTCGTTTGTTTTGCCTGCTTAATTCTTTTTAAATGCGAAAATGTTTACACAACATAAGGTTGGCTGTTATGCCAGTTCTCTGATTTGTGCCGTCGGTATTGTACTTTTTGAGATTCCGTTTTTTCAGTGTATTTTTGTTCTGTTTGATTAGTGAATTTTATAATGGCCAATAACAAAGAAGAAAAGCAGGTCAATTTTCCTTCGGCGCTCAAAGTGAACAAAGGAATCCCTCAACCTTCGCAAGTGAACGAGGAGGCTGCAGGAAATTTTAGGATACGAAGAAAACCAGAACTTCCTCCCGAAGCTTATGTAAAAGGAATTTTAAACAGAGACAGGGTGTTGTTAAGCCGTGCGATTACACTAATTGAAAGTTCCAAAGAAGCGCATTATGCTCTCGCTCAAAAGATCATCGAAGAATGTATGCCCAATTCGGGCAAATCGCTTCGTATAGGAATTACAGGCGTCCCCGGAGCAGGAAAGAGTACTTTTATAGAGGCGTTAGGGAAATATTTGATTGGGTTGGGGCATCGCACAGCTGTATTGGCAGTGGATCCCAGCAGTTCAATCTCCGGGGGGAGTATTCTGGGTGACAAAACCCGGATGGAACAGCTTTCCGTTGATAAAAACGCTTTCATCAGACCCTCACCATCTGCAGGATCTCTGGGGGGAGTGGCCCGAAAAACCAAAGAAATCATCATCCTTTGTGAAGCAGCAGGATATGACATCATACTTGTTGAAACAGTTGGCGTGGGACAATCGGAAACAACGGTTCACTCGATGGTGGACTTTTTTCTGCTGCTGATGCTGGCTGGTGCCGGAGATGAACTTCAGGGAATCAAACGGGGGATCGTTGAAATGTGCGATGGAATGATCATCAATAAGGCAGACGGTGACAATATAAACAAGGCCGCAGCAGCAAAGGTCCAATATGAAAATGCACTTCACCTTTTTATGCCCTCCGAAACAGGATGGAGACCCAAAGTATTAACTTGTAGCTCATTATTTGGAAGCGGAGTGCCCGAAGTATGGGAAATGATAAAGGATTTTGAGACCAGGATGAAGCAAAATGGTGTTTTTGAAGCCAGAAGAAGCATCCAAAGAAAACATCGGATGCATGATACTATCACCGAAAGTCTCAAAGCACGTTTCTACAACAATCCTGAAATAATGCAAAAAATTACCAAAGCGGAGGAGATGCTTGCACAATTAAAAATCACAGAATACCAGGCTGCCGCAATGTTGTTAAATGCTTTTTTCGACACCAATAAAGATGACAAAAGCCCATGA
>SLNX01000051.1 GCA_007132825.1 Bacteroidales bacterium
ATAAGCAGCAGCAATCCAAGATCCATAAAAGACTCCATCATGTCTTCAAAGGCACCGCCAACGTTTACCATGATTCCCGAAGGCACCTCAGTATCCTCTATTATTTCATTAATGGCACCGGCCAGGTCACCCAGGGCAATGCCAGACGGGACAGCCGAAACGGTAACCACACGCTCCCTGCCTTTCCTTTCAATGTTTGGCGGGTTCCAGTACTCTTCCACACGACCCACCTCACCGAGTTTAATCTTCTGTCCCATCGGGTTGGTCAGGGTGATCGCCTCAATGTCGGAAATGGAGCTTCTGAATTCTTCCCTGTACCGCACGATGATGTCATACTCATTACCCTCTTCACGCAAATAAGATGCTGTCATCCCGGCTACCCTGTTGCGCAAGGCATTTGAAACCATGGCTGTGTTAAGTCCGTGCTCGGCAAGTTTTTTCCGGTCAAGCACAAGCTGCAGCTCGGGCCTGTCATCCTTCCGGCTGACCTGAACGTTCTCGGCACCCGGAATGGCACTGATTTGCACACGCAGGTCCTCTGCAAGCTTGCTGGTTACATCAAAATCGAAACCGAAGATTTCCACATCAACCGTGTTATCGGTACCCATTCCGCCGCCTCCACCGGTATTCACAGTAAATTCCACGATCTCCGGAATCAACTCAAACTGCCGGCGCATATCGTCTGCAATCTCCCATACCGACCGATCCCTTTCATCAATGGCCGACAAACGCATCATCAAATTAATGATATTGGATCCGGAATCCATGAAGGCTGACATTCCCCCTTCATCATCGGTACCCGAGGAGATCGCCAGCATCTCCACCTCCGGATATCGCTCATTGATCATGGCTTCTATCCTTCTGGAGGTCTTGATGGTTTCCTCAACGCGCAAACCGGTACTCAGCTCTATGGTTGCTGCGACCCTTGACTCATCGGCTTCGGGGAAAAATTCAGTACTGACAAATCTTAGCAGGAAGAGTGATGCACCAAAAACAAGAAACGCAGTAATGAGAATTTTTTTCTTATTTCTAAGTGCTACCCGCAAAGTTCCTTCATAAAAGGATTCCAGTCCGTTCAGAAAGGGTTCCACAATCCTTTCATGGCTGATGCGACGCGGGGTGGACCTCTTTTTCTCCAGGTCAAAAAGCTTGGAAGCCAGCATAGGGGTCAGGGAGATGGCAGCAATTGTTGATGTGATCACCGTTATGGTTACAATCCATCCAAGCTGCTTAAACATTACGCCAGTCATCCCTCCTACCAGTGTCAGCGGAAAAAATACCGATATGATTACCAGTGTGGTGATGATCACAGAAAGCCAGACTTCATTGGTGGCATATATTGCAGCTTCGCGCGGACTGGTGCCACGCTCCACATGGCGTGAAATATTCTCCAGTACAACAATCGCATCATCCACCACCATCCCCAAAGCAATAGAAAGTGAAGCCAGGGAGATGATGTTCAGCGACCCTCCGGTGATAAAAAGGTATATGAAAGATACGATTAGGGAAATGGGGATGGTGAGCATCACAATAAAAGTTGCCCGCCATTTCCCCAAAAAGAACAACACCACCAATACAACAAAGATCATTGCGAACATGATGGTTCGCGATAAGTTGTTGATGGCGTCACTGATGAAGGTAGAAGTATCAATGATCTCACTGATCTCAATGTCGGGCGGCAGGTCTTTTGAAAGCTCATCAATGGTGGCTTTTACATCACGTGCAATGCGCACGGTGTTGGCGCCAGATTGTTTCATCACAAACATTCGGACACCCCTTCTGCCGTCAATCCGTTCATCAAGGGTAACGTCTCTCAGGTCATCTCTTACCTCTGCCACGTCGCCAAGAAGGATGGCACTTCCCTGAAAATGACCCACAACAAGTTCATTCAGTTCGTAACTTTCAGCAAACTCTCCCTGTACCCGAAACTGATAATCCATCATGCCCATCTTCACGTTACCTGCCGGCATGTTGAGGTTTTCGGCAGTGATCGCATTCCCTATCTGCTCAACGGTGAGATTGTAGGCTTCCAGCTTCACAGGGTCAGCCTCAACGTAAACGCGCCTGCGCGGTGTTCCGATCAGACTCACCGAACCTATGCCATCAATTCTGTTAAGTGGATTGATAATCCTTTCCTCAAGAATCTTATCCAGGCCGGCATAACTCTCATCCGCGGTGATGGCATAAAACACGATCGGGATCATGCTCATGTTAAACTTGAATATGGTAGGTCTGTTGACATCATCGGGTAATGCGGCAAAAATCATGTCGATGGCATCGCGCACATCATTGGAAGCTTCATTAAGGTCTGATTCCCATTCAAACTCAAGATTTATAACAGACAGGTTGTCACTTGATGTGGAAGTGATCTCTTTCAGGTTATCAACAGTGTTGAAACTATCCTCAAGCGGACGGGTAACATTTGTCTCGACGTCACTGGCACTGGCACCGGGCCATGTGGTTATCACGGAAATGAAGGGGGGATCCAGCTCGGGAAAAAGATCGATCGGGATATGTCTGAGCGAATACAGTCCCATCACGATCACGGCTGTAAAAACCATTAATGTGGTGATGGGCTTATTAACTGCGTTTTTATAGATACTCATTGCATTATTATTTTTCTTGTACCAACAATCCTGTATACTTATTCTCCTTCAACCCTAACCGGGACTCCATCCAGAAGACGCGCCTGACCGGCTATAATAAGCCTGTTGCCGGGCCGAATCTGATCCGAGATGATCTCAACCCGGTCATCAAAGCGATCCCCGATTTTTACATCTACCCGTTTTGCCACTCCGTTCTCTTCAAGGAACAGGTAGCGCTGATCGGAACCTTGCAGCTTTAAGACTGCGATGGCCGGAGCCACGAAGGCCTCTTCCCTGCCAAAATCAAACCTGGCACGGGCAAACATTCCGGGACGCAAGCGTTCACCGGGATTGTCGACGTGGATCTCAACCCGGAATGAGCGACTTGCAGGATCAATGGTTGGATACACAAGGTGCACCCGTCCCTCAAAGACCTCACCGGGATATACATCCAGTTTTAACTCCACGGGCATTCCTGACGACACATACGGGAAAAACCGTTCCGACACATTCACAAATGCTTTGAGTTTGTTTTGTTGCACCAGCGACAAGATGGCTGCCTTTCCTGCAGGGGTGTTTGGAGCACCTGAAAACATCTCACCCCCCTCAAAATGGCGTTCAGAAACAACACCGTTAAAGGGAGCCTGCATAACCGTATTTTCTTCAAGGAAAGCCACATTGGACTTAGCCAGTTCATATTGGGTACGGATCTGGTCATATTGCTGCTGTGAAATGCTACCCACTCTTCTTAGGGTATCTATTCTGCGATAATCGGTTTCAACGCTCTGCAGCTGCACCCTTGCCTGGTGGAGCTGGGTTTTGTCCATCGTAACAAGTAACCGACCTTTCGATATTCTGTCGCCCACATCAACGTGGATCTTTTCAATGCGTCCGGGTGAAGCCGGTGCAAGATGGACCTCTCTGAAAGCCTCCATATGGGCTGTAAAAACTGAACTCCTGGCAATTTCGGAGTATTCAAGCTCCATTACCCTGACTGCTTCTGCTTCCCTTTCCGATTCAGCCAAATGCTCATTCGTGTCGCGTGACGAACAGGCTGAAAGAATCATCACTGTAATTGTTACCAGATAAATTACTTTTTTATTCATTGTTTTAAATATTAATGGTTGCAATTATTATGTTGGGGCGAAT
>SLNX01000061.1 GCA_007132825.1 Bacteroidales bacterium
ACAATGATGTTAAAAGTAAAAAAGTCGTGTGGGTCTTCCAGACCAAAGAGTGCACCGCCAAGTTCAAGATGTCCGCTGCTGCTAACGGGCAAAAATTCGGTCAGGCCTTGTAAGAGGCCAAGGATGAAGGCTTCTAACCAACTCATTTAGTTATTTGTTTTTATGTTTTTTTTGATGATGTTTTTGTGGAGGTGCAGGAGGCTTGATTTTCATGTCATCTGGCTTGTTCGTGGATTTTTTCATGATGGCGTATATCTGGATGACATAGCCACCAAGTACCAGGATGGGTGCCAGCGTAATCCTGCGAAAGCTGAATATGGCATCATCAAACACATAAGGGTCTTCACTTTTTCCGCCGATCATAAGGAGGAACCCAATGGCTGTCACTGCCAGTCCGATGATCAGCCATGTGTATTTATGCTTGTCAAATAACAAAACGCTGCCCTGTTGTTTCATTTGTTAATATTTTCGTTACTGTTTGATATTTTGTGCTTTGTAAGTTTGCCCAAGATCAGGAATTGATGTTAGAGGTTTGATGTTTTTTTCCAACCTCTATCATCCTCCTTCCAGCTTCGAGCCTAACAGGCAATCGATAATCGAAAATCGGCAATCGACAATCATCCCCCTGTGTGTCAAAAAATCTTGTCATGGGTGTTTAATGTCAGTATAAATATAAATGATCTGTTTTGATTTTCAGGTATTTTCTGACCGCAAAATAGGTGGATATCCAGCTGATGATAATGCCTAGCAGCAGGACTCCTGCAAAAAGGATAACAAGCATCCGGAAGTCATAGAACAATGCGATTTCCGGTACCTGGCGCTGTCCGGCATACAAAGTCAGCATCAACAGCACGATGGTGATTGCGGCTCCAATCACCCCTTGCATCACGCCTCTGATTATGAAAGGTCTTCGGATAAACGTCTGGGTGGCACCGACCAGCTGCATGCTCTTGATCAGAAAGCGTTTTGAAAACACACTGAGCCTGATGGTGTTGTTAATCAGAGCAAATGCTATAATCAGCAACAAAAGGCTGAATGCAAGCAGCCCGATGCCTATCCGTCGTACATTCTCGTTAACAAGGTGCACAAGCGATTTTTGGTAGTCGACATCGGTAACGATGGTGTGTTGACCCACCGTCTCTTCAAAGAAAAGTAAACTGTCAGGATTTGTGTATGCAGCTTTCAGGCTTACCTGGAACAATGCTGACAGTGGGTTGTATCCGAGAAATTCGACAAAGTCCTCACCCAGTTCGTTCATTAGCTCCTCAGCTGCTTCATCGCGGGATATGTAACGTGTTTCATTTACGGAAGGCAAGGCCTCAAGCTCTGTGCGAAAGCTATTGATTTCACTGTCAGTGGCGTCGTCGTCCAGAAATACAGATACGATTATACTCTCCCGAACACGTTCAGAAAGCTGTTGCGCCTGTAGGATGATCAGGCCAAGCAGTCCCAGGACAAATAAAACCAGGGTGATGCTCATCACGGTTGAAATGTAGGAGGACCTCAGCCTTCTGCCAATGATTTTGTCTTCCTGTCGGGCCATAATTTGTGGTTTTCTTTGCTGCGAAATTACGAAAATAACAGATACAAACCATCATCTGGCACCGCCACCACCAGACGCTGCACCCCCTCCGCCTCCAACGGTGCCTCCACCACCGGCGCCGGTAAACGAGCTTACCGCTCCGCCCGTTGTGCTAATCACCTCGTGGATCGTTTTTCCAAAACTGGAAAGGTTTGAAGAATAAAGAATTAACCAGGGAAAATATCCGGCATGATACTCTGAATCCAATGCACGGGTGAGTTTTTTGAAAAACCGGGATCCCAGGCCGAGACTAACCCCATATATCAGGTATTCATTTACTGATGCTTCGTCGAGGTCCTTGATCTTGGTGTCAAAGTGAAATGCTTTCAGGTGTTTTTTTAGCATCTGCCAACGGAGGTAAGCTTTTTCCCCTTTCTCACTCCGTTGAAAAATGAAAAAAGAAGCAATCAAACAAAAAAATGAAACGAAAAGGGGGATCAGCATCCAGGGTCCAAATAAAATCACCAACCCAACGGTTGCCAGCATAATCAAAATATTGACGAACATACTTATGTTTCGTCCCTTTTCGCTTCTCTTGTCAAACCACTCCATCTTTTTGCCCTCTTTGGCAACAGATTTTTTCCATTTCTGGAAAAATTGATGCATTTTGGTCTGTTTGTTTTTTAATTTGCTGAGGTTTGCCCGATCTGCAGAACCTTTTTTGGGGTCAAAAAGAAATGAGAGCAGCTTGTTCTCATAATCAAACAGGTTGTTCTTGTTTTGCTGCCAGAAGTCCTTGGCCAGAATGACCCAAATTGTCTTTTTCTCTGTTGATACACCCAACACTTTTTTCGTTTCCTTTTCCTCCTCAATTTTCAGGTAACCATTGTAGGCCAGGTGAAACAGGGTTGATATCAATGCGTTGGCCGTGATGGTTGTTCCGTTTACCAGGTAATTCACCAGGGCAGGTTTGACCTTTTCCGGAAGTTTTTTTATTTCACCAACATCATCTGAGACGACGTGCCGCTTTCTGAACTTCTTAAAAAACAAAACCGTAATGGCAATAATGATCAAGGCAAGTGGAATGGCCAGTTGCCTGCCCAGCGCATGGCGCTCCTCGCGCCTCACACGCTTTGCCTCCCGTTCCTCTCGCAACCGATTAGATTCTGCTACAAGCAGGGCGGCTTCCTCCATCACTTCGTCACGAATGTTTCCGCTTAAAACAGGCATGTCCTGAAACACTTCATCAGGATACAGGCTTCGAATCTCCAGAAAGCTGCGTCTGGGTAAACGATCCAGTACAATTTCTACAACACCATCCTCCAATATCTCAGATACGGCATCAAGTGATCCATGGACCCAATGGGTTGGCTCACCATCCGGTAAGGGAACCGGTGGATAAATGCGTGTAGTGATGTTGAAGATTGGCTTTGTCCATTCATCAGAGATTATCTGGTAATACAGCAGGGCTGCATCTTCGTGCCGGGTAACGGCACCGGTTGCAACATACCTGATGCTGAATGTTCTTGTAACATCTCGGGCACTGAAAAACAGCTGAAGTTCCTGATCCTTATCCTTGGTAACGATCCGGAATGTGCCAGGTTCCTTGTCGTCGCTAAGTGTATATTCGCGGTCACCTTCAAAGACACGAAAGTTGTCAAAACTCGCGGTGCCATCGAGCGGAAAAGTCCGATATAATTCTGAGAAGCGCCCTTCAAAGGTAAACTCCCTGTCTTCCCTTACCTGCATTGAGCCATCCTCCTTGAGGTGAATTTCCACATCCAGCCGGCTCATGCGATAATCTCTGGCCTGCAGCGAAAAAGGTGCAAAAAACAAAAGGGATACGGCTGTCAGGAACACCAGCATAAAGTGGAATCTTGTTTTCATGTTTTAGTTGGTTGATTGGTTGATTGGTTGATTAGTTTAGAAGGTTAGAAGTTTAGAAGTTAGAAGTTTAGAAGTTAGAAGTTAGAAGTTAGAAGTTTATGTAGGCTACAAAGATAGTGATCTTTTCAATGTGTTAATGAGAAGCATACGGTTTAAGCCCTGCTTTAAGGAAGGATATTCAGCCTATAAGTTTTTCCCGGCAAGGGTTTGACTACTTCTTTGAATTCAAGGCTAAGCAAAATGGAGGTTGCTTTGCTCAGGTTAAAGCCTGTTCCGGAGACTATTTGGTCGATGCCCGGTTCACCGTGCTGTTTTAAAT
>SLNX01000075.1 GCA_007132825.1 Bacteroidales bacterium
CCGTTCGATGAAGACCACGCAAACTGGCGTAAGGCATCGATGGAAAGAAGAAATGCGCCCACTCCAATAAACTATCATCCGGAAGGAAATAATGGGGTGCCTTATGAAGAATCAAACATGAGAGGCCTACAGATAAGGCAGCCATTTACCGGAGATGGTGGAGAAAATACAATGATTTTTCATATGCCCACCTTATTGCACGAAGATGTGCTTTTTGCTTTTGCAGCCAAGGATGAAGGTGCCGCCGATGCACTGGTTGTTGACTATTCTGTGTCACAAGGCGATCCTTTATGGATCACTGATGGACTGGAACATACGGTCCTGCCCCTTGCATCAAATTACCAGCTTTTTGCGATCGATTTTAAAAATATCTCTGAAGTAAACAATAATTCCGATTTCCACGTCCGAATCCGTTTTGATGGGGACCAGATGGGAGCAGATGATGGTGACAGGGTCACATTTAACAATTTCAGTCTGCACGGCAGGTTAATGGATGATGTGTCTGTTGATGAAGTGTATAAAGATCGCCAAATAAAATTGTATCCAAATCCCGCCACAGATTATGTTTTTTTGGAATTGCCGGAAGCAAATACTGACATCCGGATTTATCAGGTCAATGGTGCACTTGTTCACAAAGGAATTGTGGATGGCAAAACGTTTCATCTCGATGTTTCCGGTTTTAGCACCGGCATGTATGTCATCCAAGGCATTTGTCCTTCCGGGAATGTCGTCACAGGACGACTTTTAGTTAAACCCTAATGCTTTTTCTTGAATCATGAAAAAAAACATTGTCGTTGAAAAGCACAGCGGGGAAAAGGAAACCTTTGATCCGCAAAAGCTTCAGGAGTCATTGAAACGGGCAGGTGCTTCTGCCAAACTGATCAGCAAGGTTGAAAAATCGATAGCTCCATACCTGACCGATGGAATCACAACAAAAGAGATTTATAAAAGGGCCTTTCAGTTTCTGCGGAAGTTTCAAAGGAGTACGGCGGCAAGATACAGTTTGAAAAAAGCGATCATGGAGCTGGGACCTTCGGGCTATCCCTTTGAACACTTTGTTGGAGAACTTTTAAGGCATCTCGGATATGAGATTGAGGTTGGCCAAATGGTTAAAGGACAATGCATCAGTCACGAAGTGGATGTGGTAGCACACAATGACCATCAGCAATTTGTGGTGGAGTGCAAATATTACAACAGCCAGGGAAAATATTGCAATGTCAGGGTACCTCTTTACATTCACAGCCGTTTCAATGACATTGAAAAAAGGTGGCGGTCAACACCCGGACTTGAAAAGCGCAGCTTTCACGGCTGGATATTTACAAATACAAGATTTACTTCCGATGCAATGGACTATGGCAGGTGTGTCGGACTGCGAATGGTTAGCTGGGATTATCCTAAAAAAGAGAGTCTGAAGGACCTGATTGAAAAAACCAGATTGTTTCCCATCACCGTTCTTACCCATCTAAATAAAAGACAAAAACAAAGCATTCTGGAAAAAGACATTGTACTCTGCCGACAGCTTTATGATCATATCACCATCCTGGAACAGCTTGACCTTACCCCGGCAAAGAGGAAAAAAGTAAGTGATGAGATCAGAGATCTGCTTGACTAGCACGATTTTTGTATTTTTACACCTTTAAAATAATCGAATATCCATCAGAAATCAAATAATCATGCACAAATTTTTTACCCCGAAGTCCTTTGCAAAGATGCTTGCAACGGTGTTTTTATTTGTATTGATGGCTGCCGGCCACATTGCTATGGCACAAAGCCAGCCTGAACGTGTTGAACCTCCCTTTTGGTGGTCAGACATGTATCATACAGAGCTGCAAATCATGATGTATGGTGAAGACATCGGAAGGACAACCGTGGAGATTGACCATCCGGGCCTTCGCCTTAAGGAGGCTATTTCGGTAATCAGTCCGAATTACCTTTTCCTTTACCTTGACATTGCCGAAACTGCTCCGGGGGTTTACCCCTTGCGCTTTATGTATGGTGGTGAAACAAAGTTTGCATATGATTTTGAATTTATTGAAAGGGAACCTGGTTCCCGATACCGCGAAGGGCTGAATGCCTCCGATGCGATGTACCTGCTGATGCCCGACCGGTTTGCAAATGGGGATCCTTCTCTCGATGACCAGCCCGGCATGCTGGAACAGGCCAACCGTGAGGAACCTTCCGGTCGGCATGGTGGAGATATTCCGGGAATAAAGAAACACCTGGACTTCATAGCAGAAATGGGATTTACCGCCATCTGGTTGAATCCGGTGTTGGAGAATAACCAGCCCAGATACAGCTATCATGGTTATGCAACCACCGATTATTACAAGATTGACCCTCGCTTTGGCACTAACGAAGATTACCGAAACCTTGTTGCCAGTGCCGAAGACAAAGGGATTAAAATTATTAAGGACTTGATTCTCAATCACTGCGGACACCATCACTGGTGGATGGATGATCTTCCATCACCGGACTGGGTAAACCAGTGGGATGAATTTACACGAACCACTTACCGAATGACCACCATCGTTGACCCCCACGGATCTCGATACGATTACAACCGCATGGTGAATGGCTGGTTTGATACCAACATGCCCGACCTGAACCAGAACAATCGATTGCTGGCACACTACCTGAAGCAAAACGCCGTTTGGTGGATCGAATACAGCGGAATCCAGGGAATCCGTATGGATACACAGCCATATGCCGATCGCTTTTTCATGTCGGATTGGGCAGCTTACGTGATGGCCGAATATCCATATTTTATGCTGATTGGGGAAGCCTGGATGGGCATTCCCGCCATGGTAAGCTATTATCAGGGTGGACACCACAACCACGACGGTTATAACTCTAACTTCCCTTCGGTGTTTGACTTTGCATTGTATGATGCCATTGGCCAGGCTTTTACTGAGGATGAGGGATGGTCAACCGGACTGATGAGACTGTACAATACCCTGGCACAGGATTTCTTGTATCCCGACCCTTATAACCTGGTGGTTTTTGGTGATAATCATGATACCGATCGCATTTTTACCCGCGTAGGGGAGGACATTGACAACCTTAAAATGGCGCTTACCTTTATCTTTACAACCCGGGGCATCCCACAGGTTTATACGGGTACTGAGTTGCTGGAGTCGGCTTTTGAGCATGATGGCCACGGTGAGCTGCGAACCAATTTTCCGGGGGGCTGGCCTGACGATCCGGTCAATGCCTTTACCAGGGAAGGCCGTACCGATGAACAGAACCTAATCTTCGATCACATTTCCACATTGCTTAATTTCAGGAAAGACACACCTGTGCTTCATTATGGATGGCTGCTTCAATATGTTCCCGAAAACGAGATTTATGTTTATTTCCGATATGATGGGACAGAGACCATTATGGTGATTCTCAATAACAATGATGAAGAGACATTTCTTGAACTTGATCGTTTTCATGAAGGATGGGAGGGGTACAATCGGGCAGAAGATGTACTTTCAGGAAGGGTTTATAATGGGTTTGACACCTGGCAGATCCCTGGGAAGTCATCCATGGTTTTGCAGTTGAGGTAAACCAGTATCATGCGAAAGCGAAAATGTCCTAATCATTCAATACCATTTCCAAAATGGTGTGTGATTTGATTTCCTGCATCCCGTCGAGGTGATATCTGTAGAAATCAATGACGTAATGCAACAACTGCTTGCGGAGCTCTTTGGGGATCGATAGTGTGGCTGCATCCTCCATTTTGGTGGATATTACTTCGTGGAAGTACCTGCTGGAATTTTTGTCCATTTCCCATCCCTTCTGATATGTCATGGGTTGAAAAACTCCCTCCCTCAGATTGAATGCAAAGTTGTGCTTGTCATAGTTGTCGCGAGGTTGAAACCCAAGAAACCGACTGAGCTGCAGCAAAAAAACCAGGTGGAAATCTGCTACCCTTTCAGTTGTTTGATCGAGTTGCTCTACGGCATCATGAATGAAAGTGAAAAGGGGAGGGTTGGGCTCATGGTTTTTCAGGGAGTGATGCAGTATTTCTGCAAGGAAAATGGCTATTGAGCTTTTTGCAATGTCGTAGGGGATGTGATTGAACGGGTTAGGGCAGCTGATTTCTCGGATGTGCTGAAGCCCTCCCCGTTCTTTGTGGTAGGCCACAAGCTCCAGTATTGACAATGGCTGAAAAAGGTTCTGTTTGATCTTTGATTTTTGCTTTCTGACACCGGGTATGATATATGATTGCAACCCAAGGTCTTTTGTAAAAATCCTGACAATAATACTGGTCTCACCATACTTGAAACTGTGGAAAACGATGCCGGTTGTTTTCGTGATCATAAAACCAGAAATAGTTATTTGCCAAGAGAGGGCGATTCGTTGATCCTTACCTGTTAAACATGATTTTGGTTACCATGGTTTCCTCGCCATCATTGTTGGTGGAAAACACCAGGTATACTCCTGTGGCCGGACGGCGACCGAACAGGTCTTGTCCGTTCCAAACGGCCTGACCCCCTTCGGCAATCGTTTCCCATACCAAATTGCCGTTGATGTCGGTGATCTTTACGTTAGCATTTCTGACCAATCCTTTGATGGAAATAAAGCCTGCATAGCCTGACCGGACAGGGTTTGGGAATGCATAAACGTCTGTATGCCTGGCAGTTGCTTCTGTTGCAAATCCTCTATAGGAAACCAGTCCACGATCGGTAGCAAAGAACACCTCTCCGTTTTTCCCGTTTATAGAAATATCAAGAATATTGTTTGATGGAAGCGGGCTATTCTCTTTGTTGAAGTGAAAGATTGTTTCGCGGCCATCGGCAGAAAGAAGAAAGGCCCCGGACCGCTCTGTGCCAAACCATTTTTTGTTGGATCCATCCACGGTGATGGCAGTAACGGTTTCGGTTTCGAGCAGGTAGCCTGCAAAACCGTCTTCCTGCTCTACGATGATGCGTTGAGCATTAAAAGGGTCACCTGATAAGGCCTGGTGGGGAGAGTAGAAAACACCAACCCCCTCAGAAGTTCCTACCCAGACATATCCGCTGTGATCTATTGCCATGCTGTGAACGTGATTGGTAGGCAGTCCGCCGTTGTTGATCTGGTTTGTCAGGCGCCGGCCTTCAAAATTATTCGTATGTTCCAGGGTGTTTTCCCTGAAAACAAATACGCCGTTCCTTGGCAGGTTGATCCATTTCTGGTTACTGTTGTCGATGATGATCTCCCTTACGATCATTTGCGGTCCCACAGCACCATTGCTTCCAAAAGCCATCCATTCGCCATTCGGTTTTTTAACCGATAGCGGTTTGTCAACCTCTGAATTGGTAACCCAAAGGTTTCCGTCGCGGTCCACGGCAGCTCCTCCTATACGCAGCCTGTCTTCAAAACCCGCCCTTTTTTGCAAGGTGCTGTTTTCCTCATTATATACGTTCACCACCCCTTCATGATTCATTTCAACCAACCCTCCAAACCAGGATGCTGCGTAAGCTTTACGATTATCTCCAGGGTGAACGGTTATGCTGAAAATGTCAGCTACATCCTGTAAAAGGGGAAAATTAAGCCTGTTAAATGTTTCCCACTGCCCATCCTGGAAAAGAAAAACACCATTCTGATTCCAGCTGTTTACTCCTGCATAAGATAAAGCCCCGGGTGCTACCCATAATCTTCCACCTCCTGTTGCCAGTCCGAATACATTGGAATAGGGTGGCCCCGGCAGGATGATTCTTTCAAAGGTATTCGGACCGAGCTGACGGACGAGTCCCTGCCGACGATCCCCGATCCAGATCTTATCGTTTGAGTCATACACTGCATCAAAGGGGGTTGCTGATCCGGGATTATAATTTGTTATGGATTCAACCTGTGTCATTTCGGCATCATATACACGCACTATATTGTCGTGACCCAAAATAAGTCTGTTTCTGCTGGTTCTTAGTACCCTGGTTTGCTCCAGTTCAGGTTCGGAACCAGGCACAAAAGGGATCCAATCTTCCCCTTCAGAAAAATAAAGCAGGTCTTGTTCTTTGTCAGTTCGGTTTACAAACAATTTTTGGTTATGAAAGGCCAGCATGTTAAAAACCTCATTGCTTTCACCTGTTACGACGATTTGATCCCATTGGCGGTAATCTGCAGGGTTTGGCGTATCGATACTGGTTGTCATTAAGCCTGCGTTTGTTGCAGCATAAATCATGTCGTTGGCAATCACCAAATCATAAACCCGGACCATGCTGCCAAATGGCCCGATATACCAGGTGTCGTAGATGAGCAAGTCGTCAAGGTTCATTTGAACGATACCAAAATTACAGGCAAGTAAAGCCCTGTTATCATCGATGAGGATGCGGTTGATTCTTTTGGAGCCAAGGATTGTTGCCTGCAATATATCCGTTATGTTGTAGAAATTTTTATTGATGATCGCGTCGATATTGCCATTTTCGTAACCGATGATGATGATATCTCTTTCTGCATCCCAGGCAATTGTGGATATGTCAAAGTCGGTAAGGCCATCCACTTTGTTGATGCGTGAAATGCTGTTATCCCGTTTGTCAAAAACAACTAATCCGTAAGGTGTTGCGCCGATTATGCCATTCGCGGTTTTTTCAACTTTTATGATGGTATTGTTTGGGAGGTGATGACGCCAGTGACCAACGGCTATGTTTTGCTGTCCGTTATTTTGTAAGGCAATGATATCAGTGCTTGATATCAGAAAAAGAAGGAATAAAAATATTTTGGATGTAGTCATTGAGTGTAAAGTCTGGTTTTAGTGCAAATTTTTCGGTCAGAAAATATCTCTTCTGAAATAATCTCTTGGCGTTTGTTCTTGTTCGATTTTTGAACAGTCGGTTATGATTGCAGGGGGATGCAATGGTGGCTCAAAATCTTCTTTGCTGATGTTGAGTGTTTTGTCGGAATATATCCTGGTCATGAACTCTGCCCAAATGGGAAGTGCGGTATTGGCTCCCTGTCCCAAACTTAGATCACGGAAGCGAATGCCACGGTCTTCTCCACCCACCCATGCGGCTGCAACAAGATCGGGTGTGATACCAACAAACCATCCGTCGGAGTTGCTTTGTGTAGTTCCTGTTTTGCCGGCAATTGGGTGTGTAAATCCATAACGCCATCTTAACCTTCGACCGGTTCCTTCCGACACCACCCCTTTCATTAGTTCCAGCATCAGCCATGCGGTTTCTTCGCTCATTGCCTCTTCGCGATGTGGCACAAAGGCTTCAACCAGGTTCCCGCTCTGGTCTTCTATCCTTGTAACAAAGGTAGGTTCAATGTATACCCCTTTGTTGGCATAAGTTGCATTGGCGCCAACGATCTCGTATACCGAGAGGTCTGGTGTTCCCAACGAGATCGCATATACTGCCGGAATATGGCTTTTGACTCCCATCCTTCTTACCAGCCGAATCACTGCTTCAGGGGAGTATCGTCGCATCAGGAATGCGGATATGTAGTTTACCGAATTGGCCAGTGCCCACTGAAGGGTGACCATTTCACCCTCTCTGTCGCTGCTTGAGTTTTGAGGTGTCCAAAGCGAATCGTTCCAAAGTTCGAAGGTTACAGGTGTGTTGGGGACTTTTGTGCAAGGGCCGAATTCCCCCTCCTGCATGGCCAGGGTGTAGAGGAAAGGCTTAAAGACCGATCCCACTTGCCGCCTGCTTCCCGTTACATGATCAAATTTGAAATGACGGAAGTTATTCCCCCCTACGTAAGCTTTCACATGTCCGGTTTGTGGTTCAACAGCCATAAAGCCCGCATTAAGGAAATGCTTGTAATACCATATAGAGTCAAGGGGTGTCATAATGGTATCAATATCTCCTTGCCAGGAGAAGACACGCATTGGTCTGGGTTCTCTGAAAACTTCCATAATGGAGTCTTCTGCCATTCCGGATCGCCTGAGGCTCCTGTATCTGTCAGAACGTCTTATTGTATTTAGGATTAGCTGGTCAACAATACTGTCTGAAATGTTGGTGTCATAAGGAGCATTTCGATAACCTCTCCAGTGTCTGAAAAACTCCGGTTGCAGATAATTTGCCATGTGTGCTTCCACAGCCTCCTCCGCATGGCGTTGCATCCTGGCGTCAATAGTGGTATAAATTTTCAGTCCATCCCTGTATATGTCGTAATTGGAACCATCCGGCTTATATCTTGTGCGGCTCCACTGTGAAAGCTCCTTGCGCAAATGTTCACGAAAATAGGTGGCTATACCTGTATGATGGTCCTGAATTTGAAAGTCTGACATGTCAAGCGGCAAGGCCATTAGCGAATCAAGCTCTTCAATTGAGATGTATTCATAACGGGCCATTTGTGTAAGTACAACCTGGCGTCGGCTGAGTGCCCTTTCCGGGTTTCTTACCGGGTGATACCATGATGGGGCTTTTAGCAGCCCTACCAGTAGTGCGGCTTCTTCAGTCTTCAGCTCTTCAGGGGTCGTGTTGAAATATGTTTTTGCTGCCAGCTTTACTCCAAAAGCATGGCTTCCAAAGTCAACTGTGTTCAGGTACATTGCGATAATTTCCTCCTTGGTATAATTGCGTTCAAGTTTGGCTGCAGTCACCCACTCCTTAAGTTTGATGATCACAATTTCTGCCGCAGAAGGATTATCCTGACGGGGGAACAGGTTTTTTGCCAGTTGCTGGCTAAGGGTACTGCCACCACCGGCACTGCGTCGCCCACCGATAATGTTCCGGATTAGCACACGGAAAATGCTTCTGATATCAACCCCTGAATGATGATGAAACCGAATGTCTTCTGTGGCGAGCAGCGCGTTGATCATGTTCGGGGAGATATCATTATACTGAACATTGGAGCGGTTGTGGATGTAAAATGTACCCAACAGCTCTCCATCGGCCGAATAGATTTCGCTGGCAAGGTTGCTCCTGGGGTTTTCAAGTTCTTCAAAGGAGGGCATAAAGCCCCAAAGACCCATGGATATACTGGTGAAAAGCAGAATAGCAAATACGATGGGTGTGGCATACAACACCCAGAAAACCAATGTGTATTTTCTGTTTTTTTTGCTTTTTCCTGTCATGAGGAGGTTCTGTTTTTTTATATTAAACGCTGCAGTCAGGGCTTTATTATTTTTTTTCAATACGTATGCCAACATCTGAAATCCCCTTTAGCCGATCTTCCCGCATACCCTGAAAAACCCTGATTGTATAAATACCCTGTTGCGGAAACCAGACATCATCACGGAACAAGAAACGGTTCGTTCGCATTTTTCCAAACCCTTTTCCAGTCCAGTTTCCCTGACGGTCAGCGAGAATACATTCAATGGTGTCTCGCAAGAGCTTTCCGTCCGGAAATTCAATATCGAGAAATATAAACAGGTTGCTGTACCGGTAGTCAACAGTGTTTCTAATGTCGAGACGCATTGCATGAAGTGACACGGTGTCATCAATGCTCGCTTCAAAAATGATGCTGTCAAGATAGTGCCATCCTTCTGAAGGAATCGATTTTTGTTGTTGAAAAACCACAGAAGTTTGACAAGAAAACAGGAGTAACAGGCACATGAGAATCAGCCAGGGTGTTTGTTTCCGGGTTGTCATGAGGTCAGAGTTGCTTGGTTGGTGGCTTTTTTAAGCCTTTGGGTTTACGTTTGCGACGTTTCCCTTTGGATCTTTTTTGGGGCTTGTCAAAACGGGTCAGACTGTCCTCCAAGCCGCTATTTCGGCTTTGTAAATCGTTTTCCAGTTGAATGTCGCTACCCGGGCTCTCTGCAATCAGTTCGTCAGGTTCCTTTTTTTCAGCGTTCAATTTCTGAATCTCTTTCACACGTTCTACGTCAAGCATGATGATTCTTCCCGGAGTATCCTTATAGGAGTACCCGATTTGCTTTTTTAGCACATCCATCTTCTGAAAAAAGGCTGTTCCGGCTTTGGTTCTCAGCTCAATTTCCATATTGGGAAAGTCTTTCAGTATGTCTTCATAGCAGGCATTTTCATAGTTGATGCAACATTTTAGTTTGCTACACTGACCTGCCATTTTTTGAGGATTCAACGACAATTGCTGCGTACGGGCACTGTTTGTGGAAACGGACCGGAACCTTGTAAGCCATGTGGCACAGCATAGCTCTCTGCCGCAGGAACCGATTCCTCCTAAACGGCTGGCTTCCTGGCGCATGCCAATCTGGCGCATCTCAATCCGGACGCCGAAAGCATCAGCCAGATCACGGATCAACTCACGAAAATCAACCCTGTCATCAGCCGTATAATAAAAAATGGCCTTGGTGCGATCCCCCTGATACTCCACATCGCTAATCTTCATTTCCAGATTCAGTGCAGATGCAATTTCGCGCGAACGGAACATCGTACTGTCCTCTTGTTTAACCGCTGTGACCCATTTTTCTATGTCAGATACTTTTGCCTTTCTGTATACCCTTTTAAACTCATTATTTTCAGGCTGAACTTTTTTGGATTTCATTTGCAGCCTGACCACTTCGCCTGTCAAGGTTACGATGCCGATGTCGTGACCCGGAGAAGCTTCAACCGCAACAATGTCTCCGGTTTGGAGATCCAGCTCCGGGGGCGCTGTGAAAAACTCTTTTCGGCTATTTTTAAATCGCACCTCAACAAAGTTTGAAGGGGGGTATGTATCTGGAGTCCTGATGTTTTTGAGCCAGTCGAATGCGTCCAACTTGTTGCAGGAATGCCGAAAAACATCCAGCTGTCGCGTATGCGGCTGAGGTGCACAATAACATCCTCTCGATAAAAATGATTGTTGTTTGTCTTTTTCCAAAACAGAATTATTTTGATATACAAATTTACTAAATTCTCGGGGTTTAGGCAGCTTTTATATGCATTAGCCTGTGAAGTTTAAATGAGAGGTCAGCAAACAAGATCTTAGGATTCGCATTTCGTTCAATATGAAAGATGGCTTCGTTAAAAGCCTCTGCGATGGTAATCGCATTTTTATGATGGATAAAACGGGAGAACTTTTCCAGGAAATCGAGTTCTTCCCCCCCAAGCCTAATCAGTTCATTGGCATTGTAGTTATACAAAAGGCACATCCTGAAAATGCGCAAACCATACTGACAAAAGGATTTTTGCTTCTCCCTGCCATACTGTGCTGTTTTTTCCACCCATTTCAAAATGTTTCCCCCTTCATTTTTATAACATAACCGCATCCATTCCCGAAAAGAATTAAAGTCAGCAAGGTGCTCATCGCTCTCTTTTACCAGTTTGAGCGCTTCAGTATAAACGCCTCCCGAAATGAATGCGATCTGCCCAGCGGTATCGGCATCCATCCCTGGCTTTTCCGTTAAAGCCTTTTTTATAGCCAACTCACCTGGCTGCGGTACCTTAAGGATCTGTGTGCGCGACAAAATGGTGTTTATGATCCGTTCCTTATTGTCAGAGATCAGCAGGAATAAAGTTCCGTCAGGTGGTTCTTCCAGTATTTTGAGCAACTTTGGGGCGGCTTGGTAAGAAAGTTTTTCGATCATATATATCACTACGATCTTATATGGACTTTCATAAGCCTTTAAACCAAGGTTTCTGATAATGTCGTTGCAGTCCTCGGCGTTTATGATCGCCTGCTTGTTTTCGATTCCAAGCGCTTCCAACCAATCGAAATATTCAAAATAGGGTGTATGGCTGATCATTTTTCGCCAATCCGGCAAAAACAATTTGCTGCTTACCTTCTCTTTATGTAATTTGTTCGGTGCTGATGGAAAAATAAAGTGGAGGTCCGGGTGCTCGTATTTGTTAAACTTCAAACAGGAAGGACAGGTTCCGCAGGCGTCATGGTCACCTTTGTTGCGACACTGTACATAGCGTGCATAGGCCAGCGCCAATGCCAATGTGCCATTTCCCTGTTGCCCCCAAAAGAGCTGGGCATGACTGATCCTTTTCTTATTAATATTTGAAATGAGCTTTTTTATGATGTGCTCATGACCAATGACATCTTTAAAGTACATACATGGTAGAATAAAGCGTTTGAAATCCCAAACAACAAACCTACCTTATTTTTTTATAATGACCAAGCAAAAAGAACAACCCCGTTTATTTCATATTACCGCTGCTCTTTAGCGGCAGAGCCGCGATAATTTTTTTAGAGCCGCGATAATATTTTTAGCGGGGCGATGATGTTAAATTTGGATCATTGGATCATCAGTGGGTCATCAGACAGTAACATTTTGATTAAATAACCGTATAAATTATCATAAAAACATCATTAACAAAAGGGTAAATTTTATAAATATCATATTATCAGCACAATATAAAAGCAAAAAAAATATTTAGATTAAAAAAAATATTTATATCTTTGCAAACTTTTTTATGCACGAAATTTATAATGCATGATCAACCAACGAAAAAGAGTTCTTCTATTCGTTGCCATTCCCATACTGCTTATTTTTGGAATGATCACTGTCCGGAATTTAAAAACGGACAGCGATTTTGTAATGGATGAAGAGATACATAGGGTTCCCGATCTTTTAGAAATTCAGGGACGCGGGGTGCTGCGTGCTGCAACAGACTTCAATTCGACAAGCTATTTTGTATACAGGGGAGAGCCTATGGGGTTTCACCTGGAGTTGCTCCGCTTGTTTGCATCTCACATTGGTGTTGAGCTTGAAGTATCTGTTTCCAATAGCATTCAGGACAATATTGACTGTGTTTTTGCTGAAAATGGATGTGATATAGTTGCACAAAGTTTATGGATCAGTACTTCTGCTAGAAAACAACTTCAATTTACCGATCCACATGCACGTTCAAGGATGATGCTTGTGCAACGGAAGCCATCCTCATGGCGTCAGATGACAAGAAGAGAGCTGGAACAACATTTGATCAGGGAGCAATTGGATCTCGCCGGGAAAACGGTTTATGTTCCGGATAACCCGGTCTTTATCAGACGTCTTAACCATTTGATTGAGGAGATCGGCGATACCATTCATATTGTAAAAACAACGCTTCATGAAGAGGAGCTTTTCGAGCAAGTGGCTCAAGGAAAAATTGACTATGCAGTTGGTGATGAAATGCTGGCGCGTTTGAACCAGATGTATTATGCGGACATAGACGTAGAAACGCCACTAAGTTTTCATCAGAACCTTGCCTGGGCGGTAAGACCGGGCGCTGACCAGCTTGCCGGGGCCATCAATGAATGGTTGGCTGAATTTAAGAAGACACGCCATTTTGCGATCCTTTACAATAAATATTATAACAATCCGCGGAGTGTATACAGGGCAAAAAGCGACCTGCATTCACTCGGTGGGGGCAATATATCTGCTTTTGATGAATATTTTAAGCGTTATGCTGAGATCATTGGATGGGATTGGCGCCTGATCGCTTCGCTGTCTTATCAGGAATCCCGATTCAATCATAATGCGGTTTCCTGGGCAGGTGCTTCTGGAATTATGCAGCTTATGCCCGAAACTGCTGATTTTATGAATGTAGACTTAGATGCCGGAGTCAGTGAGCATATTTCCGGGGGGGTAAGATACCTTAAATGGTTGGACCAGAGACTGATACGCGAAATTGAGGATGAAGAGGAACGGGTCAAATTTGTGCTCGCATCTTACAATGTGGGACTTGGACATGTTTTGGATGCGCGCAGATTGGCAGTTAAGTATGGAAAAAATCCGAATGTTTGGAAAGGCAATGTGGATTATTACGTTTTAAATAAATCCAATCCCAAATATTATCTCGACCCGGTTGTGCGACATGGTTATGCCCGGGGGCAGGAGCCATACCGTTATGTGTCGGAGATCATTGACAGGTACCATCATTACCGAAACGTCCACGACGTGCTTGCACAATATCCCTAGTGTCGTGTCAACGCTACTTTAGCCGGCCCAAGTCTTGATCTTTTTCCCCATATCTTCAAAATAAAATCTTTACGTAGCTAAGGCTATGCGCAGATTTTCTTTTTGTGATCTGAGAAAAAATATCTGCGA
>SLNX01000204.1 GCA_007132825.1 Bacteroidales bacterium
AAATACCCTTCAATCGAAACTCACCCCTATCCAACCAATTACTATGAAGAGGGCGATGAATTCATTCAGGAGGTCAGCAAAAACGGGATTGACATCATTTGACCGATTTCTTATAACACCCGCTCCTCCAGCATATCCTTCCAAACCATAAATCCCTTGCGCTCGTTGGTGTAATCGTGAACGATTCTACTGAAATTTGACGGTAGGTTGGTCAGGAAAGCATGATGGCCATTGTTGCGGATCTGCTGCAAATCGCGATCCACCATGGCTACCCGCTCCCTGAACAATTACAAGTCCTTGTTGAAATGCCACAGATAAGTGGCCTCTTCCGTATCGGCTGTGTCTTTGTGGAAATAGCCAGTTAATGATTCACTGCGATCAAGGCTTCCAAAGTCGGTGAATTAAAAAAAGGTTTATATTTGTTTGGAACGAAAGGAAGGCATAACCATTCAAACAATGAATAAAGAAAACAATATCATCATTTACAATACGGCCGATGGCAAAGCTTCTGTTTCGCTGTATGTTAAAGACGGCAGTGTTTGGATGAACCAAAACCAGCTGGCTGAACTTTTTGACACCTCAAAACAAAATATTGGTCAGCACATAGCTAATATACTGAAAGAAGGCGAACTAAATGAAGATTCAGTTGTAAAGAATTACTTAACAACTGCCGCTGATGGCAAAGAGTAGAAAGTTAGCTTATATTCGCGGGAAACGTGGAACTCAATTCAGGATGCAGGTGAATCGAAACTTACGCGAATACATGATAAAAGGCTTCGTAATGGATGACTAGCGATTTAACTACCACCGAAAGATGTCGGTGACAGTTAAGTAAAAGTTTTCTTATATTTACGAGTTCTTTAGTATTGATAAAAGTAATTTTAAAAAACATGGAAATTAATGTATTGCAATATAAAGACTACACGTCAGTAAGCATTCAGGGCCGCGTTGACACCATGACAGCCGGCGATTTTGAGAACAGACTTATGGAGATACTTGGTGATGGTGTAACAAAATTGTTGCTTGATTGCAGTGATTTGACTTATATAAGCAGCTCAGGCTTACGTGTTTTCCTTGTGGCTCAGAAAAAAATATTGGCAACCGGTGGTATACTCAGGATATGCTGCCTCAAGCCAGAGATAAAAGATATTTTTGATATTTCAGGCTTTTCAGTCATTTTTTCTATTTTTTCTGATGTCGAAAAAGCTACCAGCGATTGATGCTATGCATCCGGTCGCCAAAATATTTTTTCCAATAATGATTGAGCTGCACGGCGCATTTTCTCATATGCATGAAAAGCTTGCCGATTATATTGAAGATCTGAAAGAAACAACATCAGCAAAAGAAAAGATTGAAAGTGAGCTACGCATTGCCTACGAAATACAAATGTCAATGATCCCGCATAGCTTTCCACCTTTTCCAAATTTACCGCAGGTTGAGCTCTATGCAAAGCTTAATTCAGCAAGGGAGGTAGGTGGCGACTTCTATGATTTCTTCAGGATGGATGATGATAAGTTTTGTTTCGCTGCTGGTGACGTGTCTGGGAAAGGAGTTCCTGCATCACTCTTCATGGCAGTAACGCGTACCCTCCTGCGGTCTATAGCCGATAAAGTGAAATCAACAAGAAACATAGTAAACATCCTCAACAAATCATTGGCTTTGAATAATGAATCGCGCATGTTTGTTACTTTTTTCATGGGCATACTTGATCTGAAAACCGGAACAGTGAATTACGTGAACGCCGGCCACATCCCCCCCATGCTTGTAAGGAAAAACAATGGCATAGATGTATTTGAAGTCAGTAAAAGCATCCCATTAGGCATACAGGAAGAATTTCAATACAAAGAACAGACAATAAACATGGGGAAAGGTGATAAAATTTTCGTTTATACAGACGGTGTCAGTGAAGCAGAAAACATTCATCAACAGCTGTTTGGAGAAAAAAACATGATAAATTTGATCAAACAATACCCTTATCAGAATCCCCGTCAGCTGATCGAGTCCATTGAAAAAGCAGTTGAGGTGCATGTGGCAGGGTATCTGCAATCAGATGACATAACCATGATGGTTATAGCATATAATGAATAAGGAAAACGGTTTTATGAAGCTTTTTAATATGGTGAATTGCAATTGGCCTGGCTTAATCGCCTCAAAAGTTCATTAAATGCAAACAACAATGTTTTTACATTCTGCCATTTATTGTTAAAGATGCTCGCAGGTTAAAGAACGAATGATTGTATCTCAATCAATCATACAATTGTTAAGACATGAAGCGAACAATTACATTGTCAAATCGAATTGATGAACTGACGCGTATCAGCTCATTTCTAAAAAAATGTGCAGATCAATGGGGCATTCCTGCGCCAGTAACGCTATCATTGAACCTGGTAATGGAAGAAGCATTTACAAATGTGGTTCAATATGCTTATTCAGACAATCACGATCATGAAATTGACCTGATTATAAAGAAAAAAGATAATGAATTGGAGATTACTTTCATTGATGATGGCAAACAATATGACCCGACCGGAGAGAAAGACCCAGACATAAACCTTTCCGCTAATGACCGTCCAATTGGTGGGCTGGGTGTTTTTTTGATAAAAAAGACAATGGATAATGTAAGCTATTTCAGGAAAGACAATAAAAATCATTTGGTAATGGTAAAGAAGCTTTGACCTACATTATTCACAATGCAGGTTTAATATGTAAATTGGGAATGGAATGGATTTCGGGAAGTGGAGGGTGTAGAATCGGATAAAACATTGAAAACGAACTTCGCATCGCCAGCTGCGAAACACAACTGTCAATGATACCAAAAACTTTCGCGCCCTTCCCCGAGATGCCACAGGTTGACCTCTACTCTATGCACTATGGCAATGGAATACAAGCCATCTTAAAACACACATCCACGCAATGCAACACCCAAAAACCCAAAATCGAAATATCAATTTGACAACATAATTTTGATAATGGCTTATGATTGCGTAATTTGCATGTGTACAAATAAAGAAGGACAGTCTCATGAGACTGTCCTTCTTTATTTGTCTTCAAAAACTTTCAATACTCAATATCAAACATATTGTTGCGAAGACTCTCAATCATCAGGCTCACCTCTTCCAGTTCCGTCAATGTAAATGTTTCAACATCCCTAAAGAAATTTGCGATTTCCCTGGCACTATCATAATAGCCCTGGATGCGCGGGTTTAACTCCAGGTACATCTCATCGGTCATTAGCCTGAGCAGGTTGTAAACAGTTTTAGCCATATCCGCTCTTTCCACCATAAAATCAATCATGGCTTGGTTATCGCGGGCAAACAAACTGAGCTGCGAGAGGATGTACAGTGCTTCTACGTTTGCACCGACAAAGACCAAAGCATAAGTATCAGCCATATCACTTCCTGCAAATTCTTTGTGCGCCTGATCCAGCATTTCTTCAATCAATGCTTCTCGTACTTCGGGGTCATCTGTTTCCCTGAGTTTTTCTCGATATGCCATGGTGTTCTCGAGCTCATTTTGCAGGCCCAATTGACCGGCCAAACCGGCAGCAATATCCCCCGTCTGACTCACAACATCCATCCGGTTATAGGCACTGGCATACAATGCATCAGACAGATAGGCACCAAGTACAAGACTGAGTTGAGAACTTGTTTCATGCTGCTGAGCAACCGCAAACGGGACAGCCAGATCAAAAATATAAG
>SLNX01000116.1 GCA_007132825.1 Bacteroidales bacterium
GGATAAAGCTGGTCAATGAAGCAGGGTATGAATAAACCGGTTGCCATCTCTTTTTCTTTTGATCATTATGATTTGAAAAGCATTAACCAAATAAACGTTGTCTCATTATTTCAAACAACACGATGCCAGTGGCTACAGAAACATTTAATGATGCAATTTTGCCTTTCATTGGGATATTCACCACTCTATCCGACATTTTTTTTGCAGCAGAAGAAACGCCCCTTTGTTCAGATCCCATGATTAAGGCTGTACCTTTTGACAGATCGGTTTCGTAAAGTATCTGACTTCCTTTATCATCACACGCAACTACCTCTATTCCGCATTCTTTGAGAAAACCTATGGCGTGTACCACGCTTTGCTCTTTGCAAACCGGCAACCTGGTAAGGGCACCGGCCGAGGTTTTAATGGCATCGGCATTAATCGGTGCATTTCCCTTTTCGGGCAATACCAGCGCATGAACCCCTGCACATTCTGCCGAACGTGCTATGGCCCCCATGTTCCTGACATCGGTAATGCCGTCAAGTATTACCAGTAATGGCGTTTCACCGGCTTCAAGCGTTGTTTTTAAAACATCTGCCAGTGAATGATAAGTAATCGCTGGCATGAATGCAACTACACCCTGATGATTGTGCTTTTTGAACTTATTCAAACGCTCCGGGGGTACCATCTGGAAAGGGACCTTTTGATCCCTTATCATCGCAAAGAGCTTTTGAAAGTTACTTCCAATAAGCCCTTGCTGTATCAGCACCCGTTCAGGTTTGCCTCCTCCTGCCAGGTACTCAGTAAGCGGTCGTATACCAAACAGATAATTTTCCAATGTATTGTATTTTTATGCTCGTTCTTTTGCAGATGCACAAAGTTCGTAAAAATAATCATAGTGACCAGTTTATTTCTTGTACGCCTTGTTCCCTGATCAGTTTATTTGCCTTTGAAAAATGGCCACAACCGAAAAAACCTCTTGAAGCAGACAGGGGAGAGGGGTGAGGTGCCTTAAGCACGTGATGTCTGGTCAAATCAATAAGTGCTGTCTTTGCCTGTGCATAGCTTCCCCACAGCATAAAAATAAGGGACTCCCTCCGTTCAGAAAGGGCACTTATGGCAGCATCGGTAAACTGTTCCCAGCCTTTGTTCTGATGAGATCCGGCCTGCCTTTCCCTGACAGTCAGAGTGGCATTGAGCAACAAAACGCCCTGACGGGCCCACGACTCCAGGTTGCCGTGATCAGGAACTCTTATTCCTAAATCTGCATGCAACTCCTTGAAAATATTTATCAGCGATGGTGGCTTCGGAATCCCTTTATTCACTGAAAAACAAAGCCCGTGGGCCTGCCCGGGACCGTGATAAGGATCCTGCCCAAGCAAAACCACCTTCACCTTGTGAAACGGCGTATGGTTAAACGCCGCAAAAATCCTTGAACCCGGCGGATAGACCCTGAACTTCTTTTTTTCTTCAAGTAAAAATAGCTTTAGCGCTTTAAAATAATCGGCATTGAATTCATCCTTTAATGCTTCTCTCCAGCTTTCATCAATTACCGGCTTTACTTCCGTTTCTTTCATTTGTTTTCTTTTGAAATCTCACGAATGAGGCCTTGAATGTCCAATCCACCGAAATTTCCCGAACTCATAAGCAACAAAATGGCATCATCTTTTAAGTATTTTCGTATTTCATTTTCCACAACAGAACTGTCGGTTAAAACTTGTATACCTGGTTTATCAAATGCATCGGCAACCATTTCCGGCTGAAGCACTGGCAGTCTCTTCAACCTAAGTGCGTGCATGCTGTAAAATACGATGGCCAGATCCGCTCCATCCATGCTTCCTTTGTAATGAACTAGAAATTCCTTGCTCAAACTGCTGAAAGTGTGTAACTCCATGCAGGCAATGACCTTTTTTCCGGGAAACTGCTCCCTGACAGCAGCAACGGTTGCATTAAGCTTGCTGGGCGCATGGGCAAAATCACGTATTACAGTGTTTCTACTGTCCTGATAAATCACCTCCATCCGGTTGCTGGCCCCTTTGAAAGTTCCGATAGATTTCAGAAATTCATCATGGCCAACACCAATTTGCTGGCAAACCTTTCGGGCTGCCTCCATATTTAAAAGATTGTGCTTCCCAAACAAGCAAACGGGAAAACGGCTGCCTTCGTGAACCAAAAAAGTCTTACCGTCAACAACCTCATGGTCAGGAATGTAATAAGGATAAAGGGTCAGTCCTTCATGATCTTTGGCACTGCACAATTCTTTGACCATTGTATCTGAAGCACAATATATCAACTTACCGGGTGCTTCAATTGAGCTGATAAAAGTGCGAAACTGATCCACATAAGTGTCAAAAGTCCTGAAAACATTGATATGATCCCAGGCAATGCCGCTAATTACAGCAATATTTGGCTTGTAAAGATGAAATTTGGGCCTCAGATCAATCGGCGAACTTGGATATTCATCACCCTCCATCACCATGAACTTAGCATCTTCCGAAAGTCTGACCATCACGTCAAAACCCTCCAGTTGTGCACCTACCATGAAGTCTGTATCAACCTGGCAGTGATTGAGGACATGCAGGATCATGGATGTGATCGTGGTTTTGCCATGGCTGCCTCCGATCACAATCCGGGTTTTATTCTTTGATTGCTCGTAAAGATACTCTGGATAAGAATAGAGTTTTAATCCCAGTTTTTTAGCCCTCAACAATTCTGGATTGTCTGCCTTTGCGTGCATCCCCACAATCACAGCATCCAATCCGGAATGGATCTTTTCAGCGAACCATCCAAATTTTTCCGGTAATAATCCATGTTTGAGAAGCCGGGATCGCGAAGGATCAAATATCTCATCATCCGATCCGGAGATACTGTATCCTTTCTTCCGCAAGGCGATCGCCAGATTATGCATGGCACTGCCTCCAATTGCAATAAAATGTACTTTCATCCTTCAGACATTTTCGATGTAAAGATAAAGGTTTTGCACGACGAACCGTTAGATGGTTGATTTGCTAAGGCAAAAGATCATTTATGCCTAAGGTTGATTGATGTGCAATTTCAAAAAACCTGTAAATTTGCAAAGGTTAAGATTAAGATAACCCAACTAAACAACTAAACTTCTAAACTTCTAAACAAACCAACTAATATGAAACTATTTTCCGTAGTACCTGAGAGTTTTAAATTGGATGGGGGTGCCTGTTTCGGTGTTGTGCCCAAGTCGATCTGGGAGAAATATGTAAAATCGGATGAGAACAACATGATCCCTTTGTCGTCCAGATGTTTGCTGGCCGATACCGGCGAACGGGTCATCCTGGTGGATGTGGGGATGGGGGATAAGCAAAGCGAAAAATTCTTCAGCTATTATTATTTATTTGAAGACATCGGCCTTGAAAAAGCGCTGCAGCAGCATGGTTACAGCTGCGACGATATAACGGATGTGATCCTGACTCATTTGCATTTCGACCATGTGGGTGGTGCCGTCAGGTGGGCAAAGGATGGCAAAACACCGGAACTTGTTTTTCCGAATGCCACCTATTTCTGCTCCAAGTCTCAGTGGGATACTGCCATGAAACCCAATCCGCGTGAAAAAGCCTCTTACTTTGAGGAAAACATGATGCCGATCTATGAAAGCGGACGCCTTGAATTCATCCATGAGGAAGGAGAATTGTATAAGGGTGTTCATA
>SLNX01000109.1 GCA_007132825.1 Bacteroidales bacterium
CGTATTAACATCCTGAAGGGTTGAGGGTGAGATTGAGGTTAAGATTAAGGTTAAGATTAAGATATTGGAGGTTAGAGGTTGGATTGGTATAGGCTGGGCTTGACCAGCCAGATACGTTTATGTTATAGGCAAACGTAGGGACAGCGCTTGAGCTGTCCACCTTCCGCAGAACAATTTGTTAAAGGGATATATCGAATATTTCCTTATATTTGTAAACAAACTGTGCTCATAACAAAAGCAAACCCATTTACAAGTCAAGTGGCGTACAGTGACCACCAATTTCCGGACCGTTGCGTGCGATACTGACCTAAACCCAACCTGTTATGAAAAAGTTTTTATTAGTATTGATGATTTTTTGCTTCAGTATGGGGCTGAAATCTGAGAATTATCATCCTTTCCCAACAGAAAATGCCATATGGCACTCAATTGCTTCTCAGTGTCCTAATGAATTGTTTTCTCACAAATATTTCATAAATGGAGACACGATCATCGAAAACGAAACGTGGCAAAAGATATATTTCACCAATAACTATTTGGGTGATGTTGATTTTAAAGGCGATATGAATTATATTGCTGCCATACGTGAAAATGAACAAAAACAAATTCTTGCCAAAATCCCGCATCTTCCCGAATTCGTGCTTTATGATTTCTCACTGGAAATTGGCGATACCATTTGGTATGAACATGTTGCAGAATCTGCTGTTGACGGCAATTATCCGTTTTATTTCGACGATGATTTTTATTCACCACACTATAAAGTGGTAGTGGATAAGGATTCTGTTTTATTAGAAAATGGAGAGTACAGAAATCGGTTGACATTATACAGTTACGTCGATCATTATGGGAATATTAAAATTACTAATCATTGGATTGAAGGCTTTGGTTGCACCAGATGGTCGGGTTTATTTCACCCAATCGTAGTTATACGTTTAGACAATGGCGATGGAGTCTCTTTTGCCTGCCTTATGCAGGATGATGAGGTGATTTATCTAAACAACCCCTATTGCGATGACTGCCTTTGCGAGACTTTTACCTCTATTGACCATATTGATTATTCGAATGAATTGTTAACTGTTTATCCCAATCCCAGCAAGGGAAACCTGACAATAGCAATCAGCGAAAGCGCTACCGGCAATTTGGTCTTGAGGATTTCCGATGTTTCTGGTAATAAAATCATAGAACAACGCATTCGCAATCAAAAGGAGATAAACCTGAATCTGGGTAACTACAATAGTGGGTTTTATTTCATTCAGTTATTGGATGTGGATAGGAATAAATTAATTGCAACTGAGAAAATCATTATTGAATAGATAAGTACCACAATCAAACCTTCAAAAACGGAATATTGGGAAAAAATTGCCTGCAAAAAAAGAAACTAAAGGATATTGTTGAGTTCGATGTAGCTAAAAAAACAACTTGTGCATAGATTTGAACATTTTCTATACAGGCTGATCTTTAAATGTATAAGTTTTGCTGATTTCTATACAAAAGACATTATCTTTGTATAGATTTTTATAAATGCTTTACAATGACAAACTGGGGGTTAACGGAATTACCATTAAATTTTGATTTAGAGACAAAAAAGGTTTTAAAAGCTTTACCTGCGGCACATGCAGCTTTGGCTGAGTTAAAAGGAATTGCTTCAACAATCCCAAATCAAAATATTCTGATAAATACACTTGGATTGCAAGAAGCAAAAGATAGTTCTGCGATTGAAAATATAATTACGACTCATGATGATTTATACAAATCGGCATTGAATCTTGACGCTTTTAAATCTCTTCAAGCTAAGGAGGTTCAGAATTATATTTCAGCACTAAAAAAAGGATTTGAACTTATAACAAAGACTGGACTACTAACAAATAATAGTATCCTGGAGATTCAAGAAGTATTAGAGGATAATAAAGCTGGATTCAGAAAATTGCCTGGTACTGCATTAAAAAATGCAACAACTGGAGAAACTATATATACCCCGCCTCAAGATTATGAGGACATAATGAGACTAATGGCAAACCTTGAACAATACATAAATGATTCAGAGATGCAAGATTGTGACCCATTAATTAAAATGGCAATTATTCATTTTCAATTTGAAAGCATACACCCATTTTATGACGGAAATGGAAGGACTGGAAGGATAATAAATATATTATACTTGATTTTGGAAAAGCTCCAATCTTTACCTATCTTATATTTAAGCAATTACATTATTAAACACAAGACTGATTATTACCGGCTTTTACAAAAAGTTCGAGATGAGAATTTATGGGAGGAGTGGTTGTTGTTTATGATAACAGGTGTTGAGCAAACAGCAAAAGAGACCATTGAATTAATTATTAAAATTAAAGAGTTAATGCTTGATTATAAACATAGGCTCCGGGATAACTACAAATTTTACAGTCAAGATTTGTTAAATAATTTATTTAAACATCCCTATACAAAAATTGAGTTTGTTGTAAACGACCTGGGAGTATCTAGATTAACAGCAGCAAATTATTTAAATAAATTAGCTGATGACAAAATGTTGCGAAAAAATAAATTAGGAACTGGTAATTACTATATTAACGAGGAATTATTTAATCTGTTGACAAAGAGATAAAAATGCACAGGCAGTATCCCGGTCGGAGATCGTCTTCAAACAATGCCTGTCTCCCGCAATTGATGGATCTGCGTTTAAAATCAAGACATCTTCAATCGAAGAGGCATAAGCAAGCAGGTCGCAAGTACAAAACAAGAAAAAAGCCTGATCATCAATCGACAATCAGGCTTTCATTTTGTAGCGGGGACGGGAGTTGAACCCGTGACCTTCGGGTTATGAATCCGACGCTCTAACCACCTGAGCTACCCCGCCCGATTAAGGTGGTGCAAAATTATAAAACTATTTCTAAATACAAGTGCTTTTGTCATTTTTTTGACAACAGACCCCTTTTATGAAGCCGGTTGATCTGCGTAAGCAAAAGACCGGAGATTACAATGAACATGCCGATGATCTTACTCAGGTCAATCACCTCCCTTAGAAAAAGATATGATGTGATGGCGGTAACCACTGGGATCAGGTTTGTGAAAATGGATGTACGCGCAATTCCTAACGACCGGACACCGGTTGTGAAGAACATGAATGCCAGCGTGCTTCCAAAAACGGCCAGTGCCACCAACGCACCAATCGCTTGCCAGGAGGGCCTGATATGCACGAAGTCCTGGAAGTCCATCACCAGGAAAACCGGAATAAAAAACAATGCTCCCAGGAAATTCTGAACGCGAATGATCGTAAAAGAGGAATACTTCACTGCCAACCTTTTCAGAAAAATGACATTGATCAGCGCAGATAAAACAGCAAAAAACAACCAGAAAATGCCTATCGGCGAAGCAGTGAAGCGGAAATCAGCATCCAGAACCATTACAATCACACCAAAAAAAGAGATGATAAAACCAAGAATGTTGATCCATGATACCCTTTCCCTGAATGCAATGTATGCCATGATGGGGGAGAAAACCGGTATGGTGGCAATGATAACGGCGGCAATTGTTGGTGTCACATGAAAAACACCAAAGTTTTCACCAATAAAATAGCAAAACGGAGAAAAAAACGACAGGATCACAAAGGCCTTGTAATCGGATCGGTGTACCTTCTGCCCCAGTCTCTTCATTCGGAATA